>CAIXNQ010000103.1 GCA_903920835.1 uncultured Bacteroidota bacterium
AATAGCTCGTAGTTTGAAAGTAATTTCAAATATTTCAAACAACGAAATAGATTTAACAGCTTTTGATAAAGGTTTTTATTTTTTGGAAATTAAAACTGATCTCGGGCAATCTATTAAGAAAGTAATCATTGATAAATAAGTCAATTAAAAAATTAGAAATCATGAAAAAGATATACTTGACACTGGTACACTTCAATTTTCAACGCCTTTAAATGCTGCTGTTACTATGATGTTAAAATTGAGCAGGGGATAACCTAAAAAAGAAACCCTATCGTATTGTTTTTTTGATAGGGTTTGATATAATAAAACTTTGGTATAGCAATTTTAGTAAATTAATGGCGGTATGAAAATTGGAGAATCAACTAACTATTTCACCTCCGTTCCAACCGATTTTAATACCGAAATTAAATAATCGATGTCTGTTTTTTTATTAAAATGACTAAAAGAAATGCGAAGGCTGGGTTGTTTTACTTCATTTTCATTAAGAATTTCAGCCAACACGTGCGAAGGTACTGCACTGCCCGACTGACAAGCACTACCTCTGGATACAGCAACGCCTTTCATGTCTAAATGAAACAAAATCAGTGCTGTTTTTGATTCGTTGAATGGCAATCGAACATTCAATAGGTTATAAAAAGTATCGTTTCCGCCATTGATTTTACTGTCTGGGAAATGTTCCATAAGTTGTGCCAAACAATAATCTTTGAGTTCCGTTATATATTTTTGTTCTGTATCGAGATTTTTTTGAGCGAGTTCTAACGCAAAAGACATTCCTACAATATTATGAACACTTTCGGTGCCTGCTCTAAGCCCTTTTTCTTGTTCACCGCCATAGAACAGGGGTTTTATAGGCAATCCTTTTCTGACAAAAGCAAAGCCAATGCCTTTTGGACCATGAAATTTATGCGCACTAGAAACTATAAAATCAATTGGAATGGCTTGAAGATCAATTGTGGTTTTGCCAACAGATTGCACTGTGTCTGTATGAAAATAAGCCTGATGTTCTTTGCAAATTGTAGCCACACGCGACAAATCGAGCACGGTGCCAATTTCGTTATTGACGTGCATCAACGAAACTAAAGTGGGTTTGTGTTCAGAAAGCAACGATGCCAAATCGGTTAAATCAATAGCACCGTCGGGAGTTAAACGAACGAAATCAACATCAATATCAAACTCATTTTGAAGGGCATCAACGGCATGAAGCACAGCGTGGTGCTCTATGCGGCTTGTAATGATTCGCAGCACTTTTAAATTGACCACTGCCGAACGCAAAATCCAGTTGATGGCTTCGGTGCCGCTTGAGGTAAAAATAATTTCTTGTGCCGAGGCATTTAATATTTTGGCGATATTTTTACGAGAGAGTTCAATATTATTTTTGGCTTTCCGACCAAAACTGTGGCTTGACGACGGATTTCCGAAATCTTCGAGCAACACTTTGCTCATTGCCTCAACTACTTCGAGTCGGAGTGGGGTAGTGGCGGCGTTATCTAAATAAATTTTTTCCATGATGCGGCAAAGATAATTAACCAAAAGCTAATGAAATCAAAATAGATTGACTAATGGAATTAATTATACTACTTTTGTTGCAAATTATAAGCAAACGCACAGTGCGCCCTTGATATTTTAGTAGATTATGAAGAAAATTATAACATTACTGACCTTATTAATATTGATAACCGCTTGTGATGACGGCAATGTAAAGGTTCAAAGCATCAATTTTGATGCTGTTCCTGCCAGCAGTTGTGGCAATATTATCTATAAATTAAATTCAAACGAAGCATTGATTCTTCAAATTACAGAAAACACAAATGCTTTTGCTAACGTTCCTACAGCAACTAATGCACCAGTTGAATATCAAATAAACGGTTACAACCATGTGGTTTATAGGTTTTATAATGGTGCTGTTACCTCGGCAACAATTTGTGGTAGTATTCCGCCAGCAACTCCAGCTGTTACAGAAGAATGGGTAGCCACAGCGGGAACAATTCAAATCACGACTTCGGCAAACAAAACCACAAATACTACAACGAATGGCACCAGAATTACGGGATATAATCATTATATAGTATTAAAAAATGTCACTTTTTCTAAACCAGTTGGGCAGCAAGTTTATGAGAGTTTTGTATTTGGAAACTATACCACAGCACCAACAAACGCTATGGCAATAGGTTTTAATATTTCAAATTATTTAGAACAATGCAGCACGTCAAACGTAATTAATAACCATAGTGGAAGTGAAGCGCTAACTTTAAATATAGACCCAAGCTTGATAGCAAGCGCAATAACCACGCCTGGTTCGCCAAGAATAGGGTTAATAAGCTCGACTAACAATCAATTGATTTATCGGTTATATGCAGGAATTGTAAACACCACTAGTCTTTGTGGAGGAACAACACCCGCAATTCTCGAAGAATGGATTGCAAATGATGGTGTTGCTGGCGTAAGCGGAATAGTTGAAGTAACAACAGATTCTAACGCACCAGGGGTGTTTTTTCACCACATTCATTTAAAAGGAGTCACTTTAAAAAAAGGCACCAGCGACTTCTATCTTGCCGATGATTATTATCTAGGAGATTTGCTTACGAATTAAAAAATTAGCAATCATCTAGCTTATATTTTTCACTACTAATTCCACTAGAAGCACGAAATCATTTATAAATATTACATTCAAAATTATTCAGTAAAGAAATTTGTGCAATATCAGTAATTGTTAAAATTAGTGTATTTCGTGAAATTCGTGGCAGAATTAAATCAATATTATTGTAATTTTCGTTGCTTAAGAATTACTTCAGTTGCACCCAAGCCATATTTCCGATAATCGGCATCGTGGAAAGTAATTTGTTCATAACGACCGAGCATGAAATCAAGTTCTGCTTTGAGAACACCTTCGCCCACTCCGTGAATAAAAACAATTTTAGGAATACGATTTTTTATAGCAAAATCAATATGTCGTTTGGCAGTTTCGGTTTGAAGCGTCAATATATCATAGTTAGACATGCCTCGTTTGTTGGGCACTAACTTCTCGATATGTAAATCAAACTCAGGAACACCAACTTCGTTCTTGGCTTTCTTTTCTTTAACAAAACTGCGAGGTTTAGGAATTTCTTTTTGTTGCAAGATTGCCGCAGAATTGAAATTCACATTGTTCATTTCGGTGGTTTTTGTCAGCAATATTAATTCGCTTGAAGCATAATTTAAAGTAAATCCATCGGTGGTTTCAATAGTTATTTGGCTTTTACTGATTTGGATCACTTTTCCTTCAAAATCATCATCAAGCACCGAAACTTTATCGCCAATATTAAATTGTTTGATTGTCATTTTCGTCAGTATTATCTTGATTTTTACTAGGTGTTTTGGCACTTAATCGCATCATTCCAAACATGAAAACAGCAATAGCAACACACATTATATAAATGTTTTTATCAGATTTGCTTTGTTCATTAATGGCAATAATTATGGCGATAATCATTACAGGAATCAGTATTTTTTTCATAAAAATATTTATAAATGTTTCGATTCAAATATATAAAACTTTGAATCGTATTGATGTGAAAAACTAAATATATTAAAAAATCCGCTA
>CAIXNQ010000104.1 GCA_903920835.1 uncultured Bacteroidota bacterium
AGCAACGGCAATTGTTTGTGGATAATGCGTTAAGATTTGTGAGCCAATTCGGTCTTTCAAAGGCGTTACTATGCTTCCTCTATTAGTGTAATCTTCTGGGTTTGCTGTAAAAATAAATTGTAAATCCAATGGCATTCTGAGCTTGAAACCTCTAATTTGTATGTCGCCTTCTTGCAAAATATTAAACAAAGCAACTTGAATTCGGGCTTGTAAATCTGGAAGTTCGTTGATCACGAATATGCAACGATTGGCACGAGGAATCATTCCGAAATGAATGACTCTATCATCAGCATAAGCCAGTTTTAGATTGGCGGCTTTTATAGGATCTACATCGCCTATCAAGTCGGCAACAGTTACGTCGGGCGTGGCAAGTTTTTCTGAAAAACGTTCGCTTCTGTGCAACCATTCAATTGGAGTAGCAGCACCTTTTTCTGCAATTAAATCTTTTGCGAATCGCGAAATAGGATTCAATGGATCGTCATTAATTTCTGAACCAGCCACCACCGGAATATATTCGTCAAGAAGCGCAATCATTTTACGTGCCAATCTTGTTTTGGCTTGACCTCTAAGACCCAATAAATTGATATTGTGACGTGATAAAATAGCACGTTCAAGTTCAGGAATTACGGTGTGTTCAAATCCGTGAACACCTTCAAAAGTTGGTTGTCCTGCTTTTATTCTTGCCCGCAAATTAGCTCTTAATTCGTCTTTAATCGTTTGGCTACTATAACCCGCTTTTTGTAGTGCTCCGAGTGTTGTTATTTTTGAAATATCCATTGTTTTATTTTATTTTTTTCTTTCTGTTAGTTTCATAATCTTCAAATATCATTTCGCCAAGACCTTTAAGCCCCGTATAGAAAGCTTTCCCTTGGTTGGCTTCTGTAAATCGGTTGACAAATTGCTGTAAATACGGATCTTTAGCAATCATAAAAGTGGTAATCGGTATGTGCAATTTTCTGGCTTGAGCCGCTTGATTGTAGCATTGTTCGACTATATATTCGTCAAGACCATTGCTGTTCATATAATAAGTTCCGTCTTTTTCTCTGACACAACTTGGCTTTCCGTCGGTAATCATGAAAATTTGCTTGTTGGTGTTACGTTTTCTTCGCAACAAATCCATGGCGAGCTGCAAACCCGCAACGGTATTGGTATGATAGGGTCCGACATTGAGATAAGGAAGATCTTTAATGGCAATTTGCCAAGCATCGTTTCCAAAAACAAGAATATCAATAGTATCTTTTGGATAGCGTGTGGTGATTAATTCGGCTAGTGCCATGGCTACTTTTTTTGCTGGCGTAATGCGGTCTTCGCCATAAAGAATCATGCTGTGGCTGATGTCAATCATTAAAACGGTGCTCATTTGCGCTTTAAACTTTGATTCTTCAACTACCAAATCATTTTCGGTGAGTTTAAATTCCTCGGTGCCGTTATTGATTTGAGCGTTCCGAAGGCTTTCGGTCAATGAAATGTTTTCGATGCCGTCGCCAAAATGATATGCCCTAAATTCGCCTGTTTGTTCGTCGCCATTGCCGGCATGTTTGGTTTTGTGATTTCCGGTTGACGAACGTTTTAGATTCCCAAAAATTTGATCTAAAGCCGACTGACGTAAGATTCTTTCGGTTTTGGCAGTAATTCCTGTGCCCGATGAGCCATCGTCTTTAAAGACTTCTCTGATGTAGCCTTTTTTCTTTAAATCTTCAATAAAATCGTCAATGGTGTAGTTCTCGTCGGTGAGTTTGTATTCTACATCAAGCTCACGAAGCCAGCTAATTGCTTCGTCAAAATCGCCAGAGGTGTGGGTGATTAACTCTTTAAAAATATCAAAAAGTTTATCAAATGGCGAAACGGTTGCTGCCTCGTATTTTTTAAAATAAAAACCTTTTTTAATTTGCTTTTCCATAGACTGTAAAATTACAATTAAATAGTAGAAAGGAAAGTGAACAAATATTAAAATAAACTTTTAATTAATTCACAAATCTATTTAACAACCCACAAAAATATCTTTCGACTTTATGACTTTTGACTTAATAACAGAATTAAAAGACTACATTTACCAATCAATTAAATATTTGAAATCATGGCTAAAAGTTTAGACACTAAAAAGACTGCAAAAAAAGAACCTCTGAAAACTGCAAAAGAAAAGAAAGAAGAAAAAAGAATCAAGAAACAAACTCCTAAGCGGGATTAAAACTTTTCTAGTTTTTATTCTCCAACAGTGGCACAAACTTAAAATCGCCGAACTCGTGTTTCTCAAATTGGGTTTCGTTTTTCCGAATCAAGAGCGTCATTATTTGGGTTTCTTCGCCCACTGGAATAACGAGCCTCCCTCCTATTTTTAATTGCGCCATCAGTGGTTGTGGAATCACGGGCGCACCAGCGGTAACAATAATGCTATCAAAAGGCGCAAATGCCGGAAGCCCTTTATAGCCATCGCCAAACGATAAATGTTTTGGGCGAATGCCTAATTTTGGCAACAAAGCCGATGTTTTTTTGAACAACTCAATTTGACGTTCGATGCTATAGACTTTTGCGCCCAACTTGCACAAAACAGCTGTTTGATAGCCCGAACCTGTGCCAATTTCAAGGATTTTTTGATCTTTTGACACTTCCAGAAGCTGGCTCTGAAAAGCAACTGTATAAGGATGTGAAATTGTTTGTCCTGCTGCTATTTGAAATGCCCTGTCTTGATAGGCATATTCTTCAAAACTGGAGTCTAAAAACAAATGACGGGGGATTTTATTGATTGCCTCGAGCACTTTTTTATCTGCAATTCCTTTAGATTCTAACAGTGCTACCAATTGGTTGCGAAGCCCTTGATGTTTGGCGGTGTCTTTCAATTTTAGTGCAATTAACTTTTGTAAAAATACTATAAAATTAATGTCTTTTACAAATTTTAAAATTTAAAAGGAAGCCTTTGTTTTTTCTGTACAAGACTTAAAAAACTCAATCATTCGGTAGGTTTTTGTTTGGTCATTATAGGACGAATAGTCTTGATACCATTTAAGACCATTTTCCATTTTGTTTATAAAACATTCGTTTGAAGCAAATACGTTTTTAATGTTTTCAGCGTTAATGCTCATTAATTTTCCGTCGCATCCTTGACTGAAATAATAATGATTGTATTTTCCTGATTTTCGACAATACATCACCAAAGAGTCTATCTGCAACACCCGATAAAAAAGTCCTTCAAAGTTGCGATAAACAATACTGTCATCATCTTGAAAGCCCCAAATTTTGTCTTGTGACAAAAGCATTTTCTTGCTGTTTTTTAACCGTACAAATACAGAATCTGAATTAAAAGCGCGCCTAACTCTTTTGATATTTAAAGTGTCATTATTGGGTTTTTGAATGTCTGCACTTTGATAAAGCAACCTGATTTTTGTTGCTTTTTGACCATAACAAAAAGAGGTCATATTGCAGAAAATTATTAAGCTATATATGAATATGTTTTTCAATAAAGTGAGGTTTTGTTTTTTTCTAAGTATTTTTTTATTAATCATTCCTTGTTAAAAGTAAAATAAAGGAAAGAACAGAAAATTAACTAATTACTCTTACTTAAATTCCATCTGTATCCAAAATTCAGAATTGCTTTTGAACCAAATGATATTAATTGTTCAGAATCAATTGGGTTAAATTCTACTGAGGTAATCCAATAGCCTTTTTTGCATTTTGCAATACTGGATTGCAAATAAAAATTAAACGGAAATGGTCTTATGCCAGCTATTACTTTAGTATTCCCAAACTTTTGACCTACTCCTATTTTTCCTGTAACAAGTGATGGAAGCGCCATCCCTACTTCGTATTCAACAATAGAATTATTTTCATTAATATGTGTGCTCCCCCAAAGCACTGAAGTTCCTGGGAAAATAATATCTTTATTAATATAAGCAAGACCAAAATTCCATTCAATAAAAGAATTATCTGATTTGGCTAAAGCTACTTCTTGAGCTTCAATGTTGTTAAAATAATAAAATAATAAAAAAGCAATCAAAACTAATTTTTTCATAATATTTAAAATTTAGTATTAAAATATAACTCTGACAATAGTAACACTAAAACATTTAATTATTGATATTGAAGTAAAATA
>CAIXNQ010000105.1 GCA_903920835.1 uncultured Bacteroidota bacterium
CCCCACGAGTTCCCTTATTCTCGCCACGAACGCCCGTAGCGCCGCCACGAGTTCCCTTATTCACACCACGAACGCCCATAGCGCCGCCACGAGTTCCCTTATTCTCACCACGAGTGCCCGTAGCGCCGCCACGAGTTCCCTTATCATAGCTTTATTCTAATGGATTATAACTAAAAAAGACTGCCCAATGGACAGTCTTTGTTGTGTTTTATGGAATGAAATTATTTGTTCTCTTCAAATAATCTTGATACTTCAGCCCAATTGATTACATTGAAAAAAGCAGCAATATAATCTGGTCGTCGGTTTTGATAGTGCAAATAATAAGCGTGTTCCCAAACGTCCATTGCTAGAATAGGAAATCCACTGCAGGTGCTGTTTGGCATTAAAGGATTGTCTTGATTTGGTGTTGAACATACTTCAAGTTTTCCTCCTTTGTGAACACAAAGCCAAGCCCATCCTGAACCAAAACGGGTTGCGCCAGCTTTTGCAAATTCGGCTTTGAAAGCGTCAAAAGAACCAAAGTCTTTGTCGATAGCCGCTGCAAGGTCTCCTGTTGGAAGTCCGCCACCATTTGGCGACATAATGTTCCAAAACAAATTGTGATTGTAGAATCCGCCACCATTGTTTCTAACCGCCATATTGTTCAGGTCAAGATTAGTGATGATTTCTTCAATAGTTTTTCCGTCTAAATCTGTTCCTGCAATAGCTGCATTTAGATTTGTGGTGTAGGCTTGATGGTGCTTAGAATGGTGTATCTCCATTGTTTTTGCATCGATATGCGGTTCTAAAGCATCATAAGCATAAGGCAATTTTGGCAATTCGAATGACATAATTTTATTGTGTTATAGTTATTAATTAATTCAATTTTTACTTGTTTTTTCCGGAAGCTTCGAGATTTCTTTCAATTGTGTGTCCAGGTCTCGACCATTTTGGTTTTTCGCCGAGTGGCGCATATTTTGAATCGGCTGCCTCTACTGTTTCGGGTTTCATTAGTTTAATGAACGGCTTTTGTGCTTGTAACCCTAAGTTTTCAAACATTTTCATATCCTCGTTCACGTCAGGATTTGGTGTTGTTAATAATTTATCGCCAGCAAAGATGGAGTTTGCACCGGCAAAAAAGCACAATGCTTGTCCTTCTCTGCTCATTTGGGTTCTACCTGCCGAAAGACGCACTTGTGTTTCGGGCATAATTATTCTGGTAGTAGCCACCATTCGAATCATTTCCCAAATTTCGACTGGTTTTTCATTTTCCATTGGTGTTCCTTCTACAGAAACCAAAGCGTTTATCGGCACCGATTCTGGTTGCGGATTAAGCGTAGAAAGTGCCACTAACATTCCAGCACGATCTTCAATGGATTCGCCCATTCCGATGATGCCACCACTGCAAACGGTTACATTGGTTTTTCTAACGTTTTCAATGGTTTGCAAACGATCTTCAAAACCTCGAGTAGAGATTACTTCTTTATAATATTCTTCTGAGGTGTCTAAGTTGTGGTTGTAAGCATAAAGTCCTGCTTCGGCAAGACGCAGGGCTTGATTTTCGGTAATCATTCCGAGGGTGCAGCAAACTTCCATGTCGAGTTTATTGATTGTTCGCACCATTTCTAGCACTTGGTCAAACTCTGGACCGTCTTTTACGTTACGCCAAGCTGCGCCCATACAAACTCTTGATGAACCACTTTCTTTGGCACGCAAGGCTTGTGCTTTTACTTGACTCACCGACATTAAATCGTTGCCTTCGATGTTGGTGTGATAGCGCGCGGCTTGCGGACAATAACCACAATCTTCGGGGCAACCGCCAGTTTTGATTGATAGTAAAGTGGAAACTTGAACAACGTTTGGATCGTGATGTTCTCTATGAACTGATGCCGCCGTGTATAAAAGTTCCATTAACGGTTGGTTGTATATATCAATAATTTCTTCTTTCGTCCAATTGTGTTTTGTGCTACTCATTTAGGTTTTTATTTGGGATTCAAAATTAATAAATAACTATTACAATTATCGGTTTTCTATAAATGAAATAGCAAATTGTTTATCTTTTTCTATTTGAAGTTTTAATTCGACAATATTATTAAACTTTTGTTCGTCTCGAATGAAATATAAAACTTTAATTGTAAAATTATGATTGTAAACTTCTTCATCAAAATCAAGAAAATGTACTTCTACTGAAAACTGACTTCCTTCGATGGTTGGTTTCAAACCAATATTCATTATTCCGAAAATAGTTTTATTGTTAAACGAACTTTCTACAACATAGACACCGTTCTTCGGAATCAATTTATAGCTTTCGTCAATCTCTATATTTGCTGTCGGAAAGCCAATGGTTCTGCCGAGTTGTTTGCCGTGTACGACTTTTCCTGTAAATGAATAGGTATAACCCAGATATTCGTTTGCCAAAAGAATGTTTCCTTCGCTCAACGCATTTCTGATTTTGGTGGAACTGACCGAGACTTCGTTAATTTCTTGGGCTGATATTTGTTCTACTTCAAAGTCAAATTGTTTTCCATAACGAATTAAATCTTCAATGTCGGCAGTTCTGTTTTTGCCAAAACGATGGTCATGACCTATAATTATTTTTTGAATATTGAACTGATTGACCAAAATTTTCTCAATAAAATCTTCGGCAGAAAGTCTTGAAAATGCGTTGTCAAACGGATGAATGATGAGGTTTTGTAGTCCAGTTTGTTCTAGCAAATTTATTTTTTCTGCAATTGTATTGAGCAGTTTTATTTCTGAATGATCTTGAAGTACCATTCTCGGGTGTGGAAAAAAAGTAAGCACAACGCTTTCGGTATTGGTGTCTGTGCTGCTTTGAACTATTTTTTGAATGATTTTTTTGTGACCAATGTGCACCCCATCAAATGTTCCGATGGTTACTGTGGTTCGTTTGTTGGGTTTAAAATCAAAAACAG
>CAIXNQ010000106.1 GCA_903920835.1 uncultured Bacteroidota bacterium
ATTAGTTCAAGTACTTCAAAATTAAATTATGTATTGTTGCCAGTGATGTTAAAATATTATTCAATTGCTGGTTTGTTTGTTGAAGCGGGACCACAAGTAGGATTTTTAGTTTCTGCAAAAAATGACGTTGAAGATAAAATATCAAACATCACCACATCAACTGATGTTAAAGACACCACAAATGGTCTTGACATTGCTGCAAACCTAGGTGTTGGTTATGATTTATTAGACAAAATCGTAGTTCAAGCAAGATACAGCTTAGGATTAACAAAAGTGAGCACAGTAGATAATGTAAATTATAAAAACGGTGTTTTTCAATTATCTTTAGGATATAAATTTTAATCTACTGAAACAGTTTTTTAATAAAATCATCAAATTACAACCCCAGCCCATCGCTGGGGTTGTTTGTTTTTGGTAACTATGTAAAAATATAAGTAGAAACAAGCTATTGATTGCTGTCAATAGGCTCTTGCAATTGTATTCTGCCTATCGTAGCCTACATTTTGGCTCTTGCAACTGTTTTCTGACTGTCGTAGCCTACATTTTCGCTCCTGCAACTGTTTTCTGGCTGTCGTAGCCTACATTTTGGCTCCTGCAACTGTTTTCTGACTGTCGTAGCATACATTTTGGCTCCTGCAACTGTTTTCTGGCTGTCGACTCAATCGACAGCTACTCTTTTTTTTAATTTAGCTGTTTTTTTTCATTTTTTATTTAAAAAGAGTACGCACTTTTGTAATCGTTTTAATTATTAGCTAATGGATTTATTCAATCAAACCATCGACCCAACATTCAATTGGCTTCCCTATCAAGGAACGGTCAATTATTATGGAACAATTTTTAATAAACAAGAAGCCGATTTTTATTTTGAAAAGCTCTTCAACACCATCGATTGGAGAAACGACATTGCAATAATTTTTGGAAAAAAAATCATCACCAAACGAAAAGTTGCTTGGTATGGCGACAAACCTTTTGAATATACCTATTCAAACGCCAGCAAATTAGCCCTCGATTGGACAGCCGAATTATTAGAACTTAAAAAGATTATTGAACAAAAAACTGGTGCAACTTTTAACTCTTGTTTGCTCAACCTCTATCACGATGGCTCCGAAGGAATGGCCTATCACAGTGACGGCGAAACCGATTTGCTGAAAAATGGTGCTATTGGCTCACTGAGTTTTGGAGCCACACGAAAGTTTGCTTTTAAACACAAACAAACCAAAGAAAAAGTTGATCTTGTTTTAGACCATGGCAGCCTGCTGGTAATGAAAGACACCACCCAAACCCACTGGCTGCACCGATTGCCCCCGACCAAAAAGGTTTCTTCACCAAGAATAAATCTTACGTTTAGGACTATTGTTGAAAAATAGTTGAAGCATTAGTCCAACTAATTTGTTTTTTTCAAAGCCAAAGAATACTCAGACTAATATAGATTATTAAATTAAAAATTCGTGCATTCGTGGCAAAAAAATAAACCGCCACGAATGCACGAATTAAAAATATAATTTGCGAATTTGCGGTAGTCTTATTCGAATAAATTCGTGAATTCGTAGCAAATAAATCAACCGCTAAGAATGCACGAATTAAAAGAAATTGACTTTGAATCTAAAACCAAAAACCAACACTAAACCATGTAAATTGGTTGTTTGTTTCGGGCGACCAACTATGTTTAATTTCTACAGGACCAATTGGTGTTTCAATAGCATAGCCCAAAGCATAGCCCGAATACATTGGTTTTGAAACCCAGTTCACGCCTTGAAACAAGCCATCTTTAATATTAGCAACATTGACCGCAAGATTAAAGTGGTTTTTCTTGATGAATTCATAATCAAAAGTCAGGGCAGATTTTAAATAAGCATTTCCAGACAAGCTCACAAAATCATAGCCATAGAAAGGCTTGAAATTATTAATAGGCGTAAATCCATAACCACCCAAAACAAAATCAAAAAACGAAACGCTCTCTTTACCGAAGCTAAAACCAGCTTCGGATTCGAACTTGGCAGTTGTTTTTTTGATGATTTTCTTGGCAAAACAAAAATTGCCTTTCAAAATTGAAAACGGATTGAACTGGTGCGTAAAATTTGAAGATGCAAAATAGGTTTGCAAATCACTTGAAAAACTAACACCTCTGGTCGGGAAATAATTATTGTCGAAAGTATCAAATTTCAAATAAGCATAACTGCTGGTGTAACCACTATTTTCAAATTTCTGGGAATTTCTTTGCAAAGTTTCAGATGTAATTCTTAAATGTTTATATTCAAAGCCGAGCCCGAATAAGAATTTCTCGGCTATAATAGTTTGAATGTAAGCTTGATTCGTAAAGTCAGAAAAATTCATATTGATTGAGTTTATGCCCAATTGCAAAAGTGTTGTACCTTCGTTAAAATCGGTCAAAATATTCCTAGAAAAAGCATTGTATTTTGACTTTAAACCAAAACTAATATAATAGCCATTGTCGATATAATAATCAAAATTGTATCTGAAGTTATCGCCCAGAATAACGTCTAGCGAGGCAACATCATTTTTAAACAATGCTTTTTTGTAAGTCAAATTAGTCAAAATAGCACTCTTGAACAAACCGTCAAAATGAAGACTGAATTTCAGAAACGACTTGGTATTGTTTTCGGTCAATAATAAATTTAAGTCGTCTTCTTTGTCATTAACACGGGTCAATTTATAACTAATGCCGCTAAAGTTTTGGGTAGCATCTATAGTGTTGATGCCATCGTTCAAATCTTGATTTGTTATTTTGCTGTTACTATTAAATCCGAGTTTGCCGATTACATACGCCCTAGTATAATTGTCTAAATCATTCATTCCAACGCCTTTTATGTATAGACTATCGCTGCATTTTCTGAGCGGTTTTCGGCTGAATTGTTGTTGGTCTTTGGCGAGTGCTTTAATTTTTTCATAAACGCCAAAAGTAGCCGATTCCCCTTTTCTGATAATTTCTTGTCCATCTTCAAACGAAATTACAGAATAATTTTCGATATCGGGTTTGATATAAATATCGGTCAATGCTTTCTTTTGCTTCATCTTTTCAATCATTTGAATGTTTGAAATCTGAACCAAAATTCGAGTGGCTTCTTTCAAAACTTTTCGGTCTTTCAAATCGTCTTGAACGTCAACACCAATGATAATATCAGCGCCCATTTTTCGTACTTCTTCCACCGGATAATTATTCGTTACACCGCCGTCAATAAGCAAATGATTGTCAATTTCGACTGGCGTAAACAGTGATGGAAAAGCAGAACTCGCCAACATACATTGCGATAAATTTCCCTTGTTGAGCAGGACTTCTTTGCCCGTTTCTATATCAGTTGCGACGCAAACAAACGGAATGGGCAACTTAGAAAAATCAGAAATGCCTCGAACTGGTTGCGTCAGCCGATTGAGTAAATTATAATTATACAAACCCTTTGACAACGCCAACGGAACTCCAATTTTAAACTTGGCAAAAGGCAATGAAATAGCATAAAGTTCCTCGTTTTTTTTCTCATAAAAACTCTTAGACGAACGCGGAATATAATCTTGCAATAGCTTATCGAAATCGGTATTTTGAAATATAGAGTCAATTTGTTTTGCATTATAGCCCGATGCGTATAAACCGCCAACCACCGCACCCATGCTGGTGCCGCCAATAAAATCGACAGTTACTCCAGCTTCTTCTAAAACTTTTAAAACGCCAATATGAGCAAATCCTTTCGCACCACCTCCACTCAAAACCAAACCTACTTTAGGTCGTTTTGGGCTTTCTTGCGCTGAAATTTGAATAGAAAATAAAGCAACAAAAAATAACAAAATAAGATAGTAATAAACGGCACTTTTGCTACTGTTTCCAGAAGCAAAAGTGTTTTTTGAAATAGGATTTTGTGCCTTGCTCAGCATTGTTTATTCTTTGTGGTAAAAGTCGGTAATTTTTTTTGCTTTTGAAGCACCAACCACTTCCGAAATTTCATTTTCTGTGGCAAGTTTCAATCTTTTAACACTTTTGAAATGTTTTACTAACATTATCATCGTTTTTTCGCCAATTCCTGGAATACTTTCTACAGAAGAATTGAGAGCAGCTTTACTTCGTTTGTCTCTGTGAAAAGTAATTCCAAAACGGTGTGCTTCATTTCGGAGCATCTGAATTACTTTTAGTGTTTCTGATTTTTTGTCTAAATAAAGCGGCACACTATCGCCTGGATAAAACAATTCTTCGAGACGTTTGGCAATACCTATAATGGCTATTTTGCCACGAAGTCCAAGGGCGTCAATGCTTTTTAATGCAGACGACAACTGTCCTTTTCCTCCGTCAATAATGATTAATTGCGGCAACGGCTCGTTTTCATCGAGCAATCTTTTATAACGACGAAAAACTATTTCTTCCATAGATGCAAAATCATTTGGACCTTCGACGGTTTTGATGTTAAAATGGCGGTAGTCTTTTTTGCTGGGCTTTCCGTCTTTAAAAACCACACAAGCCGCCACTGGATTAGTTCCTTGAATGTTTGAATTGTCAAAACATTCAATATGTCGCGGTTCTACATTTAGGCGAAGGTCTTTCTGCATTTGCGCCATAATTCGGTTGGTGTGACGGTCTGGATCTACTATTTGAAGCTGTTTGAGCTGTTCGATTCTAAAGAATTTGGCATTGCGAATTGACAAATCGAGCAACTGTTTTTTATCTCCCAATTGCGGAATTGTGACCTTCATATTATCACCAACTTCAACCTCAAACGGCACAATAATTTCGCGCGACAAGAGTTTGAAACGTTCTCGAAGTTCAATAATAGCGAGTTCTAAAAGTTCTTGGTCGGGTTCGTCGAGTTTCTTTTTGATTTCTAAAGTATGCGAGCGAATGATTGCTCCATGGGCAATTTGGAGGAAGTTGATATACGCCGCACTTTCGTCTGAAACAATTGAAAAAACATCAACATTGGTAATTTTTGAATTGACAATTGTAGAGCGAGACTGATAATTCTCGAGCACTTCAACCTTTTCCTTTATTTTTTGAGCTTCTTCAAACTGCATATTCTGTGCCAAATCGGTCATTACTTTTCTGAAATCTTTCATTGATTCTTTGAAGTTTCCTTTCAAAATTTCACGAATAATATCGACTTGTTTTTGATAATTTTCAAGTGATTCATATCCTTCGCAACCGCCTTTGCAGTTGCCTATATGATATTCGAGACAAACCTTAAACTTGCCCGAATCGATATTGTTTTTGCTTAAATCGAAGTTGCAAGTCCGCAACGGATAAAGCTCTTTAATCAAGTCGAGAATGGTGCTCACGGTCTTGAAATTGGTATAAGGTCCAAAATATTCAGAGCCGTCTTTAATCATTCTTCGGGTAGAGAAAATGCGCGAAAAAGGTTCTTTCTTGATGCAAATCCACGGATAACTTTTGTCGTCTTTCAACATCACGTTATATCGGGGTTGCAGGGTTTTTATTAGGTTGTTTTCTAATAAAAGCGCGTCGGTTTCAGTCGGAACCACAATATGTTTAATGGTTACAATTTTCTTAACCAACACATTTGTTTTTGCGGTGTCGTGAATCTTGTTAAAATAAGAAGCAACTCTTTTCTTTAGGTTTTTTGCTTTGCCAACATAAAGAATTTTTCCTTCCTTGTCATAATATTGATAAACTCCCGGACTGTCGGGCAAGGTCTGAATTTGGAGAGCTAACGATGGATTTGTCATTTAAAATTAAAAAGAAATTGGCGTTGATAAACGAGCAAACAAAGTTAGGTTTAATCGTTGTGTTTTCAAAAAATAGTAAACAAAGATTTACAAGAACGATTAAAAAACTAATTAATTTACAAGAGTTTACTAATTTTGATATTAATGACATATTAATTTTTAAAATTAGCTCAACCTTATAATTTTTCTTGGAATCAAAAATGGTTGAATTTTAAAATCTTTGAACGATTTGGATTATTAATAGATTCAACTTCGATTTTTTTTATATTTTAGCGATATTAAAATCGGAGCTGCTATATTAGAAATAGCTTTTTCTTAATAGTTAAATCAATGAAGCTAAAATCAATTGTTATTGTCTTGTTTTTCGCATTATTCCTATCGGCTTGTTCGTCTGTTAAAAAACATAATGCGCATTTAAACGACCTAATTCCCGCCGAGTTACTTCAAAAAGATGTAGATTTAGCATATCAAAAACTGCAACAATTGCACCCAAAACTATATTGGTATTGCCCAAAAGAACAACTTGATTTTAAATTTGACAGCCTCAAAAAAACCATTCAAATGCCACTAACATCATTTGAATTTTTCAGAAAGCTAAGCCCTGTGATTGCTAATGTTCGTCAAGGACATTTGTTTATTTCTCCGCCATTAAAAAAAATGACAGCTCGAGAAAACAAGGCTTTTATCAAAAGAGGTTTTGGTCCGTTATCGCAATTTGATTTTGAATTATTTGACGACAAACTGTATGTTTTGAAAAATAAATCAAGCAATAAAAATATCAAACCCGGCACAGAAGTTGTTGCACTCGACGGCAAAAATCCTACAGATTTAATCAAAGAATACCTGCAATGGTTTTCTTCTGACGGTTATAATCAAACGTTTAAAAAGAACTTTTTAGGACGTCGATTTTCTAGTTTTTATACTTTTGAACACGGCATTAAGGACAGTATTATTTATAAATTTAAACGCAATGATTCGATTAAAACTGTAACTATAAAACGAAGTAAAATTGATTCGATAGCAATAAAAAAAGATATTAAAAAAACAATTTCTGATGCTGAGAAATCTCAATTAAAAAGCAAAAAACAAAATCAAATTAAGTATGGCTATGACGAAATAGCCAAACAAAACAACCGAAGTTTTACTTTTTTAGCAGAAGACAGTTTGGTTGCTGTAATCAAAATAAGGAGTTTTACAAAAGGTAATTATGGTGTTTTTTATGAAGATTGTTTTAAGAAAATTGCCAAACGCAAAGCCAAAGCTTTAATTTTAGATTTGCGCGACAACGGCGGCGGACGTTTGAGCGAAGTTGCAGAATTATATTCTTATTTGGCAGATTCGTCATTTGTTTTTATGAACAAATCTTTGCTAACCTCTAAAACTAGTTTGTTGCACACCGACTATTTCAAGGGCGGTGGTGTTTTTTCTAAGATGGGTAAAATATTACTTTCACCTTTTTTCTACGGATTTTCCTACTTTAGTGTAAGTGAAGGAGACGACGGAAATTATTATTATGAAACAGACACCAAGCCACAAGAACTGAGCGAAAATCATTTCTCTGGCAAAATCTATGTCTTAATTAATGGCGGAAGTTTTTCGGCATCGAGCATTATTTCTTCTAATTTAAAAAGTGTTAAAAGAGTGACTTTTGTGGGCGAAGAAACGGGAGGTGCTTTTAACGGAACAGTCGCAGGAAGCATGCCCATTATTGAGTTGCCTAATTCAAAAGTAAACATGCGATTAGGCTTGATGACTTGTGTTCCTCATAATTTATCGAAAGTTGAAGGCAGAGGAATTTTTCCTGACATCGAAATTATTCCAACGCTTCAAGACCGAATGAATATTATAGATCCTGAAATGAATTGGGTAAAAAAAGACATCAAAAAAGATCAAGAAGTAAATGATTTAGTAAACAAAAAATTAAATGAAAGTAAAAATCTTCCTTAGTCTGGCAATATTCTCAACATTTTACGGATTTGCTCAAGAAGCAACCACCAGAAAAGATTCACTTCAAGGTGGTTTACGACCAGAGCGAACCTGTTTTGATGTCCTTCATTATGGTTTAAATATTACCGTTGACATTGTAGCCAAACATATCAAGGGGTATAATGAAATTGATTTCAAAACAACAACTCCAACTTCAAAGATTCAATTAGATTTGTTTGAAAACATGAATATTGACAGTATTGTTTTAGAAAACAAAAAATTGATTTATAAAAGAGAATTTAATGCTGTTTTCATAAATTTTCCAAAACCATTAGCACAAAATTCAAAACAAAAACTATTTTTTTATTATTCAGGGAATCCCATTATTGCTAAGAAAGCCCCTTGGGACGGTGGTTTTGTTTTCAGCAAAGACACGGCAAACAAAGACTGGATTGGCGTTGCAGTTCAAGGCACAGGAGCAAGTTTATGGTATCCGGTTAAAGATTCGCAATCTGACGAGCCAGACTTTGGGGCAACCATAAATGTTGCTGTTCCAAATGGTTTGATGAATGTTTCTAACGGGCGATTGATGGGCTCTGAAGATTTAAAAAACGGTTACACCCGTTGGGATTGGGAAGTTAAATCACCTATAAACACGTATGACATTACTTTAAATATTGGTGATTATGTACATTTTGGTGAAAACTACAAAGGTTTAGACCTTAATTATTATGTGTTGCGAGAAAACGAGGCCAAAGCCAAACTGCAATTTGAAGAAGTAAAACCGATGCTGGATTGTTTTCAAGAGAAATTCGGCACTTATCCGTTTGCTGACGATGGCTACAAACTCGTCGAAACACCCTATTTAGGTATGGAACATCAAAGTGCCGTTGCTTATGGAAACAAATATCAAAAAGGCTACCTTGGCAGGGACTTGTCCGATACTGGTGTTGGACTTTTATTTGATTACATTATCGTTCATGAAAGCGGTCACGAGTGGTTTGGCAACAGTATCACTAGCCGCGACATAGCCGACATGTGGATTCATGAAGGATTTACAATGTATTCGGAAGTGGTTTATTTGGAATGTCATTATGGCTACGAAAAAGCAATGACTTATCTGAAAGGTTTGCAACAAAACGTTCGAAATGACCAACCGATAATTGGTCCTTATGGCGTCAATAAAGAAGGCTCGGGAGATATGTACCCAAAAGGTGCTTTGATGCTCAACACCATTCGACATGTCATTAACAATGATAAAAAATGGTGGAGTTTTCTCCATAAATATGCCGAAACTTTCCGCCATAAAATTATTGACACCGAAACTGTAGTTGCTTTTTTTAATGCAGAAAGTGGTATCAATCTCACGCCTATTTTCAATCAATATTTGCGCCAACTCGGAACGCCATCGCTTGATATTCGCCTCAATAAAGGATTGCTAGAATATCGTTGGCGTGCTGCTGTTCCAAATTTTGAAATGCCAGTAGCTATTTCTATTGATACTAAAACCATCAGATTGAAACCTACATTAAATTGGCAAAAATCAACCATAAAAATTAAAGACTTGGCAGCCGTTAAACTTCTTGACGAACAGTTTTATGTTTCTTTAACACGATATTAATGCCAAGAAATTTATATAAATCTAATTTTTGTATGTCCAAAATAGTTTGTTTTTCAATAATATTACTGACGTTGAATACTGTTTTTTCGCAACCGTTGAAGAACAAAGTTATCGACACTATAACAAAAAAATCGGGCGATAGAACCGAACTTATCATTACCAACAGTTATTTTAAAACCAAGAAAATTGTTCGCCTGAAAAACGGAAAACTCGACGGCTTTCAAGAAGAATATTCCCGAAATGAAGTGCTTGCAAAGAAAAGCGAATACAAAGATGGATTTCTAAACGGAACCGCTTTTACGTATGATAATCAAGGAAAAATAACCGAAGAACGTCCTTTTGTTTTTAAGAAAGACAAAAATCATTCTGTGATGGAAGGAATGCTTAAATCCTATAGAAACGATATTCTGCTTTCGGAATTTACCTACAAAGACAGTCTTAAAAATGGCAATTTTAAAGAATTTAACAATAACGGAAATCTTTCGGTTAATGGCTCTTACAAACAA
>CAIXNQ010000107.1 GCA_903920835.1 uncultured Bacteroidota bacterium
ATGTTTTTCTTTATTAAGATTGTTTTTAATGTTTTTATACTCTTCTGCGTTAATCTCTCCTGCAGCATAGCGGCGTTTTAGAATATCAAAGGCCGATTGTTTTTTGTTTCGTTGAAACGGAATGTCGTAGGGAACTGCAAAAATCCAAACAAACAAGATGATCCAAAGGATCCACCAAATGAGGTTCATGCCCCAATAATAATTTTCTGTGTACATTTTATATTTATTTAATGATTATAGGTAGTAGGTTTTAGGTGGTAGGTATTAGGTTGTGGATAACTACTTTCGAATCTTGACTATAAGACTTTGACTATAAAAAACAATGTTATCTGTAAGTACCAAATCTATTTATGACTGGTGAGCTACTTCTTCTCTTGACTAGATAACACTGTGTTTTTAATTAATTAGGAGTTGCTCCTCTTCAGTCCTTCCCAAAAGAAAGCGAAACGTGATGAATATTTTTGATAAACGATTAACGATTAATGAATGCTGATTTTTGATTTTTGAACCAACAACTCATAATTAATAACTCATAATTACCTCCATCTTCCCCTGTTCCATCGGTGTCCTTGGTTGGTGTGTTGCCAGTGCCCCGCTTGATAGGTTCGGTTGCGATAGGGTCTTTGCCAGTTGCCAGATTCGTGAATGTAAGTTCTGTTATGGCTATTCCAAATCCAATTTCCGTCTATCCATACATAGCCAACGCCAGGCTGAAGGGGTCTTGCTGTTTCCACATAAGAAGGTTCGTCGCTAACGTAGCCAGCACTGCACGAAAAGAGGGAAATCGAGAGGAATAAAGTTGCGAGTAGTTTTTTCATTTTGTTTTTTGTTTAAAAATTTTTGGTCTAAGTTGTTGGTTTCTTTTTAACTAAAAACATCAATTAAAAACTAAAAAACTTTCAACTAATAATTATAATGTAAAGATGCGTGATTATAGAATTTAGTCTGTTATACTTTTGACCGATTGAGTTGTATAATTTTTGGGTAATGGTAGTTATTCTGATAATAGTCTTTTGTGTAGAGATAATGATAAACCGTCTTTTAAAAATGCCCAAAAAAGTTAGTCACTATTTGGGGCATTTTTATAGAAAGAAAAGTTAAGTCTGCTGATACATTTAAATCAGAAAGCTTGGAGTTATTATTAAAAAATATTATTCAAAATGAGTTTTTTATGTACTTAAAAGCCCATACGAATCTAAATATCCAAAAGTTTATAAGCTTTTATCAGCGGTATAGTAAATCTGATTTATTGACAAGTCAAAATAAAAACATTCAATTAATTTCAGTTAAAAATACTCAAAAACATAAAATAACTCCTTGTTATCAAATGTTATTAGTTTGATTTTATATTCAAGTTATTGCGATTATTATAAAATAGGAAAAAAGATTTTGCCAACTATGGTCTTGAAGGATTAAAACCAAAACTAAGAATATGGTTTAAATCTTTGAATGATTTACACAAAGCGTACAAACCTTTAAGAAGAGAGGGATAAAATTAAAAGAAAACGTCAAACTTCGTTGTTATATATGAATTGCAAAAAAAGTTTTAAGACTTAACTCAATCCAGTTTAAATCCAAAGCATTGGGAGTTACTACATAATTTTGATGAAATTACTTATTCAGAAAATCTTGCAGTGCTACTTTTTAAAAGATGTGATGCTTTTTTCCGGGTATTAAAATGAGGTAATTCATAAGGTATTCGACATTTACTTTTTTTACATTTTTTAATGATGAAGACAACTACTTTTATTTTTCAATTTAACAACATAAAACCGTTTTACAATAATTTGAGTGAACAAGAAAATCGACATACAACCGATTGAATTTACAATATTTTTATTGAGATAAAACCTGTAAACTGCAAAATTATGTTTCAATAAATTAACCTTAGAAGCCGAGATTGACCGGGACCTTATTCGATAATAAGCCAAACTTTCAGGAACTGGATGTGCAATTTTAATCATTTGTAAAATAGAGAGCCACATCATCCAATCTTGGCGTTTTCTATAATCAGGAATTGGAATTTTACCAAATAGATTGACGTTATAAATACCTGTTAGATTGCCTATATAGTTACAAAAAATCAGTTTTCTAAAAGTAAGTTTTTGTGGAGCGCAAATCATTTTATTTAAAGAAATTCCATTTTCATCAATACATTCATAGAAAGAAAATGTCATTGATAAATTGTTTTGATTCATGAAATCAATTTGTTTTTGCAATTTAAAAGGCTTCCAAAGGTCATCAGAATCAAGAAAGGCAATAAAATCTCCAAATGCTTTTGTTAACCCAAAATTTCGTGCTGTTCCTGTTCCAGAATTAACAGAGAGTTCAAAACATTTAATTCTGGAATCAGTTTTAGAAAAAGATTGACATATTAATATAGTGTCATCTGTTGATGCGTCATCAACTAAAATAATTTCCCAAATAGAGTAAGTTTGATTTTTAACCGATTGAATGGTGTCGGCGATGAATTTTGCTGAATTATAGGTAGGGATTATTATTGAAACTAAACCTTGCATTAATAGGCTTTATCTTCGCCTTTAAAGATATTAATCACGGTTTGAACAATGATTTTTATATCTAAAATTAAAGACCAGTTTTCAATATAGTAAACATCAAATTTGATTCTGTTAATCATATCATCGTCCGTCTCGATTTCACCTCTATATCCTTTCACTTGAGCTAATCCAGTAATTCCTGGCTTAACATAATGACGCACCATATATTTTTTGATTCGTGTGCCATATACTTTATTTTGAGACCAAAGATGAGGTCTTGGTCCAACAACTGACATTTCCCCTTTTAAAACATTAAGAAACTGTGGCAACTCATCAATACTGGTTTTGCGCATAAAACGCCCCATTTTTGTTACTCTCGGATCGTTTTTAGACGCTTCTTTTTCGGTGGTTTTATTAACTCTCATCGAGCGGAATTTATAACAAAAAAACTCTTCCTCATCTAATCCAGGGCGGCCTTGCTTAAAAAAAATAGGACCTCGAGATTCGATTTTTATTAAAATAGCGAGTATAGGAACCAACCACGAAAGAAGAAATATCATTACTAAAAGCGAAAAAATGATATCAAAAAAGCGTTTGAAAATTTTGGTTGATGGTTCGTGAAGAATGGTCTTTTTTAAAGAAAGAACAGGAAAAACTTCATAATAATCAATTCGTAAATTCTTTGAAAAAATTTCTTTAGTATCTGGAATAAATTTAATTGTTTTTCTATTATCATCAGCAAATTCAACCAAATCTTTTAATTGCTCATTTGTTATTTCGTTTAATGAACAATAAATTTCGTCAACACCTTTTTGGAGAACAAATTCTTTAATTTCATCAACTTTCCCTGTAATATTGGCATTCGCTTTTTTATCTGAAAAGAAACCAAGAAATCGATAACCATAGTCATTTCTGGTTTCAAAAAGCTTTTTGAGGTTTACAGCTTCAGGGGTGTAGCCAATTATAATTGCATTCCTGAAATTGCTTCCAGTAATTATTCGATATTTTTTTAGATAATAAAACAATAAAAATTTAAAGCAAGTAATCAATACAAAACTGCTGGTAACAAAATACGCAATGGCACTTCCGCTAAAAATTGCTTCTTTGGAAAAAGGAAAAAATACAATTACAAAAAGTAAAAAGAGGATACTTTGTCTTGCTATTTTTGAAAGAATTTCAACAGGGGTTGTAAATCGATAAACGTCATAATATTTTATAGAAAGTGCAATTAAACCCCAGATGCTTGTTTGATATAAAAAGTAATACGTTAAGTTTAAATTTAGATTTCTAAAGAAAAAAAGACATAAAATAGAAATGACCAATAAGTCAAAAAGAATACTTATTGGTCGAATATATTTAGAATATCTGCCTATTTGTTTTGCAACCATTTAATGAATATAACCTGAAAAGTCTTTGTGTTCTTCTTTTAATAATTCCTCTGAAGATAGCGATTTAAAGTAATCATAAGTGAGTTTCATTCCTTTTTCTCGATTTACTATTGCCTCCCAACCTAGTAATGATTTTGCTTTAGAAATATCAGGTTGTCTTTGTAAAGGATCGTTAATTGGTAACGGATGATAAACAACTTTTTGATTCGTTCCTGTCAATTTGATTATTTCATCGGCAAAATCTTTTATCGTGATCTCATCGGGATTGCCAATATTTACTGGATAAATATAATCAGAATGTAGTAATTTAACGATGCCATCTATTTGGTCTGTAACATAACAGAACGAACGTGTTTGCATTCCGTCTCCAAAAATTGTCAAATCTTCTCCTCTGAGTGCTTGACCAATGAAAGCTGGAATAACTCTACCGTCATTCAATCGCATTCGTGGTCCATAAGTATTAAATATCCGAACAATTCTGGTTTCAACTCCATGAAAAGTATGATATGCCATGGTTATTGATTCTTGAAAACGTTTGGCTTCGTCATAAACGCCTCGTGGTCCAATAGTGTTTACATTTCCGTAATATTCTTCAGTCTGAGGATGAACTAGAGGGTCTCCATAGACTTCGGAAGTTGAAGCAATTAAAATCCTTGCTTTTTTTACTCTTGCCAAACCAAGTAAATTATGCGTTCCTAAAGAACCCACTTTTAAAGTCTGAATCGGAATTTTAAGATAATCTATCGGGCTTGCTGGAGATGCAAAATGAAGAATGTAGTCTAGTTTGCCAGGAATATGAACAAATTTGGTAATATCGTGATGATAAAATTCAAAATGTTCTAATTTAAAAAGATGCTCAATATTTTTTAAATCACCAGTGATTAAATTGTCCATTCCTATTACATGGTAGCCATCTTTAATAAATCGATCACACAAATGAGAACCTAAAAATCCGGCAGCGCCTGTTATTAAAATGCTTTTCATTAAACTGTTTTTGAATAAATCACCTTACTGTATTAATTGAACGTGCGTTCTGTTATTTTATTGTTTGACCAACTAAAAAAATATTCTCTGGAATTAAAAATACAAAACATTAGCGTAAAAAACACCACGCCACGTTGTCTCCACAAGAAAGATTCGGTCAAAAATAGACTTATCATCATAACTGCAAAAGAAATATGAACAAAATTTTTGCTTTTTAAGGCATTTCTTAAGTTAACTGAAACCAATACTAACAAAATCAAAAAACCAAAAACACCTAAATCCGCAAAGTTTTGAAGGTATTGATTATGAAAATTAAGTGTTTGGTAACCATAGTTTTTGCCGTCTCCCAAATAGATATTGTGTTCAATTCCTTTTTTGTTTATTTTTGGATAAGAAGCGTTTAAGCCATAGCCGCTAAAAAAAATGTGGTCTTCGTTAAATAGTTCTAAAAAAACTCTGAATTGATAAACTCTAAAAGCTGTACCAGGAAAGTAATCATTTTGTTGGAAAGTTTTGTTGGTCCAAGCTTGTTTAATACTGACATTATAAACTTTGTCATTTCCTTTAGAAATAACATCATTTACTGTGCTGTCGGTCATAATCGTTTCATATTCTTGCTGAAATCTTTCTTTAATTTTTCCTACAAAAGCAAGTGAACCAATAAACAACACAAAAAGCACAAGATTTCTCAATCGCATTCTTTTGGCTGTTTTTGTGTAAAACAATTGGTAAACAATCATTAAACCAATAAAAACTATAATAATGTTTTTTGAAGTTAATAAAAAAACCATTATAAATAGTATTATCATTGCCGCAAAATCAAATAGTTTTTTGATTTCTTTTGTAAAAAAATAAAAGAATGCAATCGCAACATAAACCGAAACATGAATGGCATTTACATCTTTAGTAACCAATTCATGATAGAAAAACACGCTTGAATCATGGGAAATGAAAAATCGGAAAAAGGCTTTTAATAAATAAAAAATACAATAAATGAATATCCCGTGACTGTAATATTTAAGTAAAACTGATTTTTGATTTTTTGCCAAGCCACCAAACACAAAAAAACAAATCGGAATCAACAATAACGAAAGTTCTTTTGACAAAGAAGGTATAGTGTTTTCTATATCAATGCTCCAAAAAAAGGAGATTGCCATTAGTAAATACAATAAAATTGGCAACAAAAGGACAATATCAATTTTGAAATTACTTTTTCTTATCGAAATTATAGTTGCAATTAC
Source organism: uncultured Bacteroidota bacterium (assembly GCA_903920835.1). Lineage (GTDB taxonomy): Bacteria > Bacteroidota > Bacteroidia > Flavobacteriales > Flavobacteriaceae > Flavobacterium. The sequence continues at coordinate 6,112 of CAIXNQ010000107.1, forward strand.
AAAAATAGCAATGCAAATACTATTGACAGTATAAGTTAAAGGAATCGAAAGTAGCACTAAGAGAATAAAAACAAAAGATTTATTTTTGTTATTTTCTTGTTTTAGTTCTTCGAACGCATTCTTCAAAAAGACCAAGGTATTCGCCATTTATTTTATTCCAATTAAACTCTTTTTCTATGGCTTCAAAGTTGTTTTGAACCAGCGGCAAGTTATCACTTTTATTTATAGTTTGCAATGCAATTTTTACTTCATCGGGAGTTGAAAAATAGTAGCCATTTCCTTTTAAAATTCCTCGGTTAAAATCATTGTTGTGGGCAACAATTAATGCGTTTGATGCCATAGCTTCAAGTAGCGAAGGGTTAGTTCCTCCAACAGAATGCCCATGAAAATATAGATTTGAATAATATCGAAGGTTGTCTAAATGCTCTAAATTATAAATGCCACCCATAAACCTAATTTTTGAATGGTTTTTGAATTTGTTTTTCAAATAGCTTCCATATTTGGTTTCATGTTTGCCAATAACCAAAATTGGAGTTTCGTCATCTGTGTTTAAAGCTACACCCTCAAGAACCATTTCAATATTGTTTTCTGGTTCAAAACGCGCCATAATCATATTAAATTGTCCTTTCTTTACTTGATACGCTTCTAAAACGGCCTCATTTGGATTTGTAAAAGGATGCGCTCCATAAGCAATGTAAGTAGATTCTTTTTTGTATTGTTTCTTTAAAAAAGTCTGTATTCCGAGCGAATCTGCCACTAAAAAATCGCTGCTCACGGCGGCTAAACGTTCGGCAAATTTTAAAAATTGTTGCACAGGTTTTGAATATTTGGTACGTTTCCATTCCAATCCGTCCATGTTTGTTATAATGATTGGATGCTTTGGCAATAAGAAAAACCAAACAGAATTGCTGGTGTAACCCAACTGAAGAATGATATCGAAATTGCGTTTTCTAGAATCCATAATGCAATTGAAATCATAAATAAACTGGCCGAAAGTACCCAATTTATATTCTGGGTCATATTGATGAATAATGTTGACCCCGTGAAAAGTTTTCTCTTGAAAAGGATGATCATGCGAATTATAAACAAAAACCTCGTGACCTTTTTCTATTAAATAAACCGAAAAAAACTCGGCAAATTGTTCAAAACCCCCATAATAATTTGGGATTCCACGAGTTCCAAGAATGGCAATTTTCATCTGTTTTTTGTTTTCGGTCGCAAAAGTAACAATTTTAACCAATTTTGCAGCTAACTATTTTCAATCACTTTTCAAGATAGTTTGTAATTTGTAATTTTAGTTAATACTTGTCTTTCCATCGGTTTTTGATAAACTCTCGGGTGCTATTTTCTCTAGTATTTTGACCAGGTTCATATAGTTTTGTGCCCGAAATTGACTCTGGCAAATATTCTTGCTCACTAAAATTATTGGCATAATCATGAGAATAGAGATATTCATCGCCATAGCCCAATTCTTTCATTAATTTGGTTGGGGCATTACGCAGATGCAGCGGCACAGGCAAGTCGCCAGTTTGTTTTACTAAGGCTTGGGCATTGTTTATTGCAAGATAACTGGCGTTACTTTTGGGCGATGTTGCCAGATAAATCGCACATTGACTCAAAACAATTCGACTTTCGGGATAACCCAACGTGGCAACCGCCTGAAAAGTGTTGTTTGCCATAATAAAAGCCGTTGGGTTTGCTAGACCAATATCTTCGCTTGACAGAATCAACATTCGGCGGGCTATAAACTTTAGGTCTTCGCCACCTTCAATCATTCGTGCCAGCCAATAAACCGCTGCATTAGGGTCGCTTCCACGAATCGATTTAATGAATGCCGAAACAATATCATAATGTTGCTCGCCTGTTTTGTCATAGAGCACCGTATTTTGTTGCGCCAAATGCAGCACTTTTTCGTTTGTAATAATTACCTCAACTTCGGGCGATGCGTTGACCACAAGTTCAAAAATATTCAATAATTTTCGTCCGTCGCCACCCGAAAGTCGCAACAAAGCTTCTGATTCTTGAATAATAATATTCTTTGAAGCGAGAAAAACGTCTTCTTTCATGGCACGCGCTAACAGCAACAAGAGGTCTTCTTTTGAGAAAGGATTTAAAACATAAACTTGGCATCTTGACAAAAGTGCAGGAATAACTTCAAAACTGGGGTTTTCGGTTGTGGCTCCAATCAACGTAATCCAACCTTTTTCGACTGCTGCCAATAGCGAATCTTGTTGCGATTTGCTAAAACGATGGATTTCGTCTATAAACAAAATTGGGTTTCGAGCAGTAAAAATGCCACCACTTTGTTTCGCTTTATCAATAACTTCTCGAATGTCTTTTACACCAGAATTTATTGCAGACAAAACATAAAAAGGGCGTTTACTTTCTTGTGCAATAATTTGTGCAAGCGTGGTTTTTCCTGTGCCTGGTGGTCCCCAAAACAACAAACTCGGAATAATTCCTTTGGCTATTTGATTAGTCAATGAGCCTTGTGGACCTACTAAATGATTTTGACTAATATAATCTTCAAGTTTTTGTGGACGAATGCGTTCGGCTAACGGAGCTTCCATGGGCAGTATTTTGCAATTTGGTTTTACAAAACTAATTTATTTAAATTCATATTTGGTTTAAGATTAATAAAATTTTAATGCGCTTAAATATTTAAAAAAAGATGAAACGCAAAGTCTATTTTGTTAATAATCATTACTGTTTTTCAAACTTGTTTTGTTTTTAATTTTCTATTTTAGATTAAAAGACCAATAAAGCACTTTTAAAACAAACTATTTGACTGAGTTTAACAAATAATTTCTATTTTTGTTCAACAATTAATTTTAATAATCAAATGAAAAAAATAGCATTGTTTTCAATCATGTTGGTATTAATCTTTTCATGTGAAAAGAAAACAAATTTAAAAGAGCTTAAAACAGCCTATGTTGATACCTCTAAATTAATGGATGAATATTCTGAATCCAAACAAATTTCTGAGAAGTACAAACTTAAATCTTCAGAAATGGACAAACAACTCGAAGCTCAAGCCAACAAATTAAAATCAGACAAAGCATACTTTCAAAAAAACGCACAATCTAAAGGCGAAGCTTGGGCGCAACAAGAATATGTTGCTTTGCAAAAAAGAGACCAACAACTTCAATACCAACAACAACAAATGCTGCAACAACTGCAACAAGAAAGTACTGCAGAAATGGACACTTTAGTTAAAAAAGTAAAGAAATTCATTAAAAACTACGGCAAAGAAAAAGGCTATGCTTACATTTATGGAACAGGAGAAACAGCGACAGTGCTTTATGCAGAAGATAAATATGATATTACAAAAGAATTGACAAAATTACTAAATCAAAAATCTGGTAATCAATCAAAAAAGTAATTTTCAATTTTGATAAATTCAAAAAACATGGATAACAATGAGTTAAAAGACGATTTAATTGATTCGAATATTGAATCATTCTATCCGTTTTTTATCATACTAGATACTAATTTCAATATTATTAATTGTGGCTCTAGGCTTATAGAAATCATTCCTTCAATTGAAATTAATCAATCTATTTATAATTATTTTGATTGTAAACAATTTCAAGAATTAGATATAAATAATTTAAATAATATAGATAAAGATCAATTTTTTGTTATTGAAAGTAAATCAAATAGAATCCGATTATCAGGTCAAATGAAATTAATAGAAGATGAAATTTTGTTTTCTTGCAGTCCATTATTAGTGAATACTATTCAGAGTCTAAAAATCCATCATAGAAATTTAAAAACAAAAGAAATTGCTCACGAACTTACTAAAAACAATCTAAAAACAAACCGTATAAAAAGAGAATACGAAAAACTAAACAGACTTTCTAGAGCTTTTCAGACGACTAAAAGTGCTTTAGTTTTTACAAATAAACGCGGTGAAATAATTTGGTGTAACAATGCCTATTTAAAAATGACGGGATATTCGATTAGACAAGTACTTCGAAAAACCCCTTTCCAAATTGCATTCCATCAAGAAACTAATCATGAAGATTTAAATATCATGACTAATAGTTTTAATCAATCATCATCATTTAACATTGAACTTTTGCATGCAAAAAGCGACGGTTCTTGTTTTTGGACAAGAATAAAGGGCCAACCAATTTTTGATACTGATGGAGAAATGACTCAATATATGGCATTAATTGAAGATATTAGCGAAGTCAAAAGATTTAATACAAAAATTATAGAGTCTGAATCTAGATTGCAATCACTCATAGAAAACCTAGAAACTGGAATTTTGCTTGAAGATGAAAACAGAAAAGTATTATTAGTAAACAAAAAGTTTTGCGAAATTTTTGGGTTTGAATATGACCCAAATAGCTACATTGGTTTAGATTGTGAAACTTTGCTAGATCACACCTTTAAACCTTTTAATGATAAAGAATTATTTCTGTCGCAAACTTGTCATATTGTAAAAAATAAAGCCCAGATTCTTCGTCAAGAAGCAACTGTTTTTGAAAACCAAGTACTTTCTTTCAACTTTATTCCTGTTTTTAAAAAAGGAATTGAAAGTGGTTTTCTCTGGACATTTGATGATATTACTTTGAAAAATAGATATGAAATTAACTTAAAAGTTGAAAAAGACAAGTATAGTGATATTATTGCTAATATTAATTTAGGGCTTCTTGAGGTTGATAATGATGGAATTATCACGCTTGCTAATGATAGTTTCACAAAAATAAGCGGATATAGTTTTGATGAACTTATCGGGAAAAAAGCTTCAAACTTGTTGCTTTCAGAGGAAAACAAAGCAATTTTAGCATCAAAAGAAAATTTGCGGACACGTCGCATTTCAGATTCTTATGAAGCTGAAATAATAAACAAAAATGGAGAGAAACGAAATTGGATTATTAGCGGAGCAACTAATTATGACAGCAATGGAATTATCAAAGGATCGATAGGAATACATTTTGATATTACTGACAAAAAAATGCTTGAATCCCAACACGGACTGTTTCTTAAAAAGCTCGAAAAACAAAACGAACAATTAAAAGAATATGCTAAAATTGTTTCGCATGATTTAAAATCTCCATTACGAAGCATTCATTCTCTGGTTACTTGGATAAAAGAAGATAATGATGAAAAATTAAACGACCAATCTTTGATCTATTTGTCAATGATAGAAAGCAAGATCGAAAAAATGGACAATTTTATTGAAGGGATTTTAACCTATTCTAAAATAGACGAGAAAGAGATTGCCTGTGAAGAAATAGATCTCAACGAAAAAATTCAAATTTATATTCAAATTATTGACATTCCGAAGAATGTTACAATCAAAGTTTGCAATCAATTACCAACAATTATTGCAGATAAATATAGAGTACAACAACTATTTCAAAACCTATTGACAAATGCGGTAAACTATATCGACAAACCAACAGGATTAGTTGAAATTAGCTATGTGGAACAAGAACATGATCATTTAATTTCAATCAAAGACAACGGAATTGGAATAGCCAAAGCCAATCAAGAACGAATTTTTAAAATATTTGAAAAATTCACAAAAAGCGACAAATCTACTGGCATTGGTTTGTCAATTGTAAACAAAGTTATCGAAAATTATAAAGGCAAAATCTGGCTTGAAAGCGTTGAAAACGAAGGAACAACTTTTTATTTTTTAATACCAAAATCACAATGGAAAATCCCAACCTCGATTATATCGAAAAATTAGCAGGAGACAGTAAGGAATTCAAGTCAAAAATTATTGACATTTTAAAAACAGAATTTCCAGAAGAAAATCAACAATATCAAAAAGCAATAGCTGAAAATGATTTGAAACAAGCTGCTCAAATTGTTCATAAAATGAATCATAAAATCAGTATTCTTGGGCTTGAAAAATCATTTCTAATAGCCAAAAAGCACGAATCAAATTTAAATTCAAACTCAAACAATTTACAACATGATTTTGAATTGATTTTAGAAAAAATAGCTGCTTATATTCAAGAATTGAAATAATCAACAACAATGAAACTATACCCAATAGAAGCTGGGAATTTCAAGCTTGATGGTGGCGCTATGTTTGGCGTCGTTCCAAAAACAATTTGGAACAAAACCAATCCAGCCGATGCAAACAACCTGATTGATATTGCTGCAAGATGTTTGATTATTGAAGATGGCAAAAGTTTGATTTTGATTGATACCGGAATGGGCGACAAGCAATCCGACAAGTTTTTTAGTTATTATTCGCTTTGGGGTGATCATTCCTTGAGTAAATCGTTAGCCAAATATGGTTTTCACCCCGACGATATTACAGATGTTTTTATGACCCACCTTCATTTTGACCATTGCGGAGGCAGCGTTAATTGGAATGAAAACAAAACGGGCTATGAAGTAGCTTTTAAAAACGCTAAATTCTGGTCGAACGAAAACCATTGGCAATGGGCAACAAAACCCAATGCAAGAGAAAAAGCTTCGTTTTTGCATGAAAATATTATTCCGATGCAAGAAAGTGGTCAGCTCAATTTTATCAAAAGACCTCAAACCGACTTTTTAGAACAATCTGAACTCGGTTTTGCAATATTTTTTGCAGATGGACATACCGAAAAACAAATGATTCCGCATATTAAATACCAAGACAAAACCATTGTGTTTTGTGGCGATTTATTGCCCACAGCAGGTCATATCCCACTGCCTTATGTAATGGGTTATGACACAAGACCGCTATTAACCATTGATGAGAAACTTAAATTCATGAATAGCGCAGCACAAAATAATTATTATTTATTTCTCGAACACGATGCGCACAATCAAATCATTACTGTAGAAAACACCGACAAAGGAGTTCGACTAAAAGAAGTTTTTACCTGCGATCAAATCTTTTAAATTAACAAACATTTTAAACAAATTGAATACCATGAGAATAATTAAAACAACAACATTTACATTATTATTAGCCTTGGGCTTTTCGATTACAAGTCATTCCCAAAAAGCTCCAAATTTTGCCGCAAAAAAAGCTACACTAACAGAGAAACAATTGCAACGGTGGAGTCATTACGATCTCGAAAAAGACAGCATCCCTGGAATGAGTGTTGACAAAGCTTATGCAGAAATAATCAAAAACAAAAAAGGCACAAAAGTAGTTGTAGCAATACTTGATTCGGGCGTAGATATTGAGCATGACGAACTAAAACCTGTGGTTTGGACCAACAAAAAAGAAATTCCAAACAACGGAATTGACGACGACAAAAATGGTTATATTGACGATATTCATGGTTGGAATTTCTTAGGAAACACCACCAAAGAACACCTTGAATACGAAAGAATTTTGATCAACAAATCAATTACAGACGAAGCTACTTTTAATGCTGCCAAGAAAGAAAACGATAAAAAAATTGCCGAAGCAAATGGCGCAAAAGGTCAAATCGAACAAGTAATGAATATGTGCAACAAAGCCGATGAAACGCTTGCCAAATTCTTAGGAAAAGCAACTTATGACGAAACCGACGTTAAAGGAGTTTCATCTACCGATCCAGAGGTTTTAAAAAGCAAAGCCATCATTACACAAATGCTAAACTACGGCATGAGCATTCCAGATTTGAAAAAAGAAATCAAAAAAGAATATGACGGATATGTTACTGTTATAAGTGGTGATAATTTAAAAACAGACTACAGAAAAGTGGTTGGCGACAATCCAGAAGACATTAAAAACACCAAATACGGAAACAATAACGTTATGGGACCAGACAAGTCAGAGATTGTTCACGGAACGCACGTTGCAGGAATTGTAGCCCAAACAAGAAACAACGATATTGGCGGCGATGGAATTGCCAACAACGTTGAGATTTTGACCATTCGTGCTGTTCCTGATGGAGATGAATATGACAAAGACATTGCCTTAGGAATTAGATATGCGGTTGATAACGGAGCAAAAGTCATTAACGGAAGCTTTGGAAAAAGTTATTCTCCACACAAACAATGGGTTTTTGATGCCATAAAATATGCCGAAAGCAAAGATGTTCTTTTTGTTCACGCTGCCGGAAATGATGCAAAAGACATTGACGAAGCAGACAATTTTCCTAACGATTCTGCCGATAAAAAAACTGAATTTGCAGATAACGTAATCACCATCGGTGCTCTAAATTATGAATATGGAGATAAAATTGTTGCCGATTTTTCTAACTACGGAAAAGCAAATGTTGACGTTTTTGCGCCTGGTGTCAAAATATATGCTTCAACGCCAAACAATACTTATCAATTTCTTCAAGGAACATCTATGGCTGCGCCAAATGTAGCTGGTGTGGCGGCATTAATCCGTTCGTATTATCCAACTTTGACAGCCAAACAAGTTAAACACATTCTAATGGATTCCGGAACGGCTATTACAACAGATGTAATCGTTGGTGGCGACCCGAAAGATGTTCGACCATTTGCTTCTTTATCTAAATCGGGTAAAATAGTGAATGCTTACAACGCTTTATTACTTGCAGAAAAAACAACAGCAACTATTCTTAAAGCAAAAACGAAAAAGAAATAGGTTAATAGCGTTTTAAAGCTATTAATACCAAAGAAATTAATAGAATTATTAGTAAAAAAACTTTCAAGCAGGTTTCAAAAAAGTGATTTTGAAACCTGTTTGAATTTTATATTAACACCAACGATAGAAATAAATTTGAAACAAGTGGTTTTATAAGCTAAAGAAAAGCTAAAATAACTAAATAAAAAATCAAATATTGTTCTACATAACACAAATGCAGTTACAAAAAAACAAAATGCAGTTCTAAAAAAAGCATATGAGGTTACTAAAAAACAATATGCGGTTCTAAAAAAAGCATATGCGGTTACGAAAAAACAATATGCGGTTCTAAAAAAAGCATATGCGGTTACAAAAAAACAAAATGCGGTTCTGAAAAACACAAATACAGTTCTAAAAAACACAAATACAATTCTGAAAAAAACAAATGCAGTTCTAAAAAAAACAAATTAAATTTTGAAAAACACAAAATCAGTTCTAAAAAACACAAACTCAGTTCTAAAAAAACTAATAAATTTGCAAAAAAGTCAAATAAATTATATTTTTGTTACAATAATTAAAACATTAGAACAATGAAAAAAAGTAATCATAACATCAACACTGGCGAATTAATCGAAAAACTGATCTCAAAATTAAATTTGTCTAATTCAGAATTAGAGCGTGCGATTGGCAGACCAAGCAGTTCTTTATATAAATTTATTAGAAGTTCAAGCATTCAAACCTCGATATTAATTGACTTAAGCTATGCCATGAAGTATAATATTTTTCAAGAAATTGCCAACAACTTACCCTCAGATTTTGTCAAAACCGACATTGATGCAGCGGCAAAACAAGCCGAAAAACAAGCTTATGAAACCCGAATCGCTAGCCTTGAAGACGAAAATAAAATTCTAAAAGCACAACTCGATATCGTAATGAAGCTGAAAGGGTAATTTTCTGAAATTAGTTAAATGTAAAAAACGTTTTGCTAAAATAGAAAGTTCGTTGGCATAAAAAACAAACAATTAATTTCGAGCTCAATTCAACTGTTGCCATTTACATCAACTATACAATTAAAGTAAAATTTTTATTTAGAATTTAAAGAGCCGAGTGGGGCTCTTTTTTTGTAACCGATATTATCGCTTCACTCAATCGCTTTCAAACTCAAATCCATATTATAAACCGAATGTGTTAATGCGCCCGAAGAAATAAAATCTACGCCACAATTGGCATATTCTCTAATGGTTGTTTCGTTAATGTTTCCCGATGATTCTGTCAAACATTTATTGCCAATTAAAGCCACTGCTTTTTTAGTATCTTCAAAATTAAAATTATCAATCAAAATTCTATAGACGCCATCGTTTTCTAGGATTTCTTGAATTTCATTAAGGTTTCTGGCTTCTACTATTATTTTTAAATCTAAATTATTTTCTGCAAGATAGGTTTTGGTTTTTGAAATCGCAGCCGTGATTCCGCCAGCAAAATCGTTATGATTGTCTTTCAACATAATCATGTCATACAAAGCAAACCGATGATTTTCGCCACCGCCTATTTTTACTGCCCACTTTTCGGGAGCTCTAAAACCTGGAGTGGTTTTTCGGGTGTCAAGAATTTTAGTATTCGTTCCTTCTAATAAGTCAACATATTTTTTTGTTTTTGTTGCAATGGCCGACATTCGCTGCATGGAGTTCAGCACCAATCTTTCGGCTTTTAGAATTGATTGCGAACTGCCCGAAACATGAAAGACAATGTCGCCATAATTCACTTTTGAACCATCTTCAATAAAAGTTTCCACCTTTAAATTAGCATCGACATAATTAAAAATCATTTTTGCAAAAGTAACTCCGGCAATAATTCCGGCTTCTTTTACTAAGAGTTTTGCTTTGCCTTTAGCTTCCTTAGGAATGCAAGCAAGTGAACTGTGATCGCCAGAACCCACATCTTCTCTAATGGCATTTGCTATAATTAAATTGAGTTCGTTTTGAAATTCTATTTCTGATATCATGTTTTTATTTATTATTTATCCTAGCCAGCCTTCTCTGTCTAAACTTCTGTATTGAATTGCTTCGGCTATATGCGAAGATTCTACGGTTTCTGATTCTTCTAAATCGGCTATTGTTCGTGCAACTTTTAAAATTCGATCATAAGCTCTTGCAGACAAGTTGAGTCGTTCCATAGCTGTTTTGAGTAACTGCAAAGAAGTGTCATTTAGTTGGCAATATTCTCGAATTAGTTTGGTGCTCATTTGGGCGTTGTAATGAATGTTTTCAAATTCGGCAAATCTCCTGGTTTGAATTTCACGGGCTTTAGTTACACGTTCTCTAATAGTGACGCTGCTTTCGGCATTTCGAGTTTCTGTGAGTTTTTCAAATGGCACGGGAGTAACTTCAATATGAATGTCTATTCGGTCGAGCAGCGGTCCCGAAATTTTGCTTAAATAGCGTTGCATTTCGTTTGCAGAAGTTGTACTTGGCGAATCTGGATCGTTAAAATAACCACTCGGACTAGGGTTCATACTCGCAACCAACATAAACGACGAAGGATAAGTTATAGTGAATTTGGCACGAGAAATAGTTACTTCTCTATCTTCTAAAGGTTGTCGCATCACTTCAAGCACTTCTCTTTTAAACTCTGGAAGTTCGTCAAGAAAAAGTACGCCATTGTGTGCCAAAGAAATTTCTCCAGGTTGTGGATAACTTCCGCCACCAACTAAAGAAACGCTAGACGCAGTATGGTGCGGACTTCTAAAAGGGCGCTGGTTCATCAACCCAACCTCTTTAATTTTGCCAGCAACACTATGGATTTTTGTAGTTTCTAATGCCTCTCGAAGTGTCATTGGTGGCAAAATGCTGGGTAATCGTTTGGCAAGCATTGTTTTTCCAGCGCCCGGAGGCCCAATTAAAATAATATTATGCCCGCCGGCAGCTGCAATTTCCATACAACGTTTGATACTTTCCTGACCTTTGACATCGCTAAAATCATGCTCTGGAAAATCGAGAGTTTTATAAAATTCTGTTCTGGTATCTATTTGAGTTGGAGCAATGGTGCTTTTTCCTTCAAATATATCAACTACTTCTTGCAAATTTTCAACGCCATAAACGTCGAGGTCCGAGACAATGGCGGCTTCTTTTACGTTTTGTTTGGGCAAAATAAATCCTTTAAAACCTTCTTCTTTGGCTTTAATCGCTATCGGGAGCGCACCTTTTATAGGCTGCAAACTGCCATCAAGCGAAAGTTCACCCATGATAATATATCGATCGACTTCATCGGCTTGAATTTGTCCAGAAGCAACTAAAATGCCAATAGCAAGTGTCAAATCATAAGAAGAACCTTCTTTGCGAAGGTCGGCGGGTGCCATGTTTATAGTGATTTTTTTGCCGGGCATATTGAACCCATTGTTTTTTAAAGCTGCTGCAATTCGATAACTGCTTTCTTTTACGGCATTGTCAGGAAGACCGACCAGATGATATCCGATGCCTTTATCCATATTAACTTCAACGGTTATGGTGGTGGCTTCAACGCCAAAAACAGCACTTCCGAAAACTTTTATTAGCATGTGTTTAAAATTTGATTTAAAAATAGTAAAAATAAATAAAGCAATAATAATAGCTGCAATTATTTTTATATTTTAATATAAATGGCTTTGGGAGTGGCTTAAACCTAGAAGGAAAATTAGTTTTTAGGACTGGTCGCTATTACAAATTTAAGATTGTTTTTTACGCCAATTTGCAACACATCAACAAGATCTTGAACCTGAAGATTGAAAGGAATCCGCACAATAACCGTTTGGTCTTTTGAATTACTTATTTTTGACATCAATGTTGCTTCAAGCTCCTCAAAAGCCACAGGTTGCTTGTCGATGTAAAACTTTTTGTCTTCGGTAACCGAAAGGCTAATAAATTGTTTGTTCGTTTTTTCGTTTGTTTTAGATTTTGGCAACGTCATTTTAATTACGTTTGGATTTGCCAGCGTTGAAATTATCAAAAAAAACAACAGCAAAAAAAACATAATATCACTCAACGACGAAGTGGCAACCTCGGCATGAAATCGTTTATTTCGTTTTATGGGCATTGGGTCGTTGAATTAAATTAATAAATTCGAGAACTTGTTTTTGAATGTGAAGCGAAAAACTGTCGATTTTACCGTTGAATAAATGATAGGCAGAATAGGCAATAATTCCGACAATTAGTCCAGAACCACTGCTAATCATTTTTTCATAAAGTCCACCAGAAATATTCCCGATACTGATGTTTTCGGTTACAGAAATACTGTAAAATATTTTGATAACTCCCGAAATAGTTCCGATAAAACCTAATGTTGGTGCTATTCCAGCGATTAAACCAAGTTGTCCCAAACGATGTTCCATTTCTCCAATTTCAATATTGGCTGCACGTTCCATATTCGACTCCACTTCGGCAATTGGTCGACCGATTGTTAACAAGCCTTCTTTAAGAATAATTCCTGCCGATGTGTTGCTCCGTTCGGCAATTGCAACCGCCATTTCGAGATTGCCTGCATTGAGGCTTTGACTAATATCATTCAATAAATTTTGATCTTTTTTAGCCTTTCTGTGAATAAATAAATAGCGTTCGATAATGACATAAAAAGTATAAAATAACAAAATAGCAATCGGAATTAAGAAGAAACCGCCTTTCAGTATGAACTGTAAAACAGATATTTCGTTTGAATTTGCGATTTTTTCTACAGCCAAACCTGTGGCAGCTTTAGCAATAGTGTCGGTTTGTAAAAAGAAGTTGATACACATAAATTATACTTTGTTAAACTATTATATTAAAAAAAAGTTCAAATTTGCACTAAAGATACATCCAATACAATATAAAACTAAAAAAGAACGTAAATATTTTACTTTTCAAGAAAGATTTTGAATTTATGACTTATCAAGAAACACTCGACTGGATGTTTAACCGCTTGCCTATGTATCAAAATATAGGGAAAACTGCCTATAAAGCAGATTTAACAAACACGATTCTACTTTCAAATTATCTAGGAAATCCCGAATGTAGTTTAAAATGTATTCATGTTGCGGGCACTAACGGCAAAGGTTCAACTTCGCATTTGATTGCTTCCGTGCTTCAAGAAAGTGGCTATAAAGTCGGACTTTACACTTCGCCGCATTTGAAAGATTATCGAGAGCGTATCAAAATTAATGGCGAAATGATATCAGAAGATTTTGTGTGCGAATTTATTTCTGAACACAAACCCTTTTTTGAAAGTCATCAATTGAGTTTTTTTGAAATGACTGTGGGTTTGGCATTAGTTTATTTTCAATCAGAAAATGTAGATTTTGCAGTTATTGAAGTCGGGCTTGGCGGACGTTTAGACTCCACAAATATAATTTCACCTTTGATTTCTGTAATTACAAATATTGGTTTGGATCACACTGTTTTTTTGGGCACAACCCACGAAGAAATTGCTGGAGAAAAAGCAGGGATAATAAAACCAAAAACTCCGGTGGTTATTGGCGAATTTACCCCAGTAACAAAAACTGTTTTTGAACAGAAAGCCCAGTTTGAACAAGCCGAAATTTATTTTGCATCAGAACTAATTTCTGAAGATTATCCTTGTGCTTTACTAGGAGATTATCAGCAACACAATAAAAAAACGGCGCTTCAAACTTTAAAAGTTTTGAATGAAAAAGGAATGATTACCTCAACAGTAACCAATATCAAAAATGGATTTTTGAACGTGATTAAAAACA
>CAIXNQ010000108.1 GCA_903920835.1 uncultured Bacteroidota bacterium
CCTCATATTGATTGAATTTTGACATAATTTTAGCCAAGTATTCGTTCAATTCAAAAAAAATATTTACCCCAAGACTAAAATTTGAACCATAAATAAATGCTCCATTTTTTGATTTGCACAATTCAACCATTTCTTCATATTGATTTAACCATCCTGTGGTTCCAGAAACAATTGGTATATTAGTATTAAAACATTCAGAAATGTTACTAACAGCAACATTTGGAATACTGAAATCTATGGCAACATCAGCATTTTGAAGACCTTCAAAAGTATTGGAGCTGGTTTTCTTTAAAACTATTTCATGATTTCTTTTTAAAGCAATTTGTTCAATTACTTTACCCATTTTTCCGTAACCTAAAAGTGCAATTTTCATTAAAATCGAAAGTTAAGAGTTAGCGCAACGTTCCTTTGATAGTTAATATCGTTTTGAAGCACATCGGGTTTTAAGGTTAATTTGTCATTTACATTAAATTGAAGTAAATGCGCATCAACATTGGCATCAAGAATATTTATGATGTAAATTCCAGCAATGAAAAACGCGGACAAATCTCTATTTCTTTGGTAAAATTTTTGAGCAGCAATTAATCGATCGCTGTCTAAAAAACTAAATTGGTCGTCTTTATAACCTTCCAATCTTCGTTTGTAAGCGTCTCTAAATTGGTTGTATTTTTTATTACTGTCCACAAAAGAATAAATGGCGGTTCCGAGTGCGATATAGACTAAAGGAACTTTCCAATATTTTTTATTATAAACCTGACCTAAACCGGGCAGAATAGCAGAATAAAAAGCCGCTTTTGATGGTGCTAACGGATTTATTTCTTTGGTTTTGGTACTGTCTTTTACAATAGTAATTTTCACTTCCTTTTGTTGAGAAAAGACAAAATTGATTCCAAAAAGGAATACCAGAGATAGTATGAAAATTCTTTTGCTCACTATTTATTGATAAGTGAAAGAATACGATTCAAATCATCTTCAGATTTGAAAGGAATTGTGATTTTACCCTTGCCGTTTGAAGCTACTTTAACATCAATTTTTGTTCCGAAAAAAGATTCAAAAAGTTGCGATTTTTGACGTTCTACAACAAAAACAGATTTTGTAGCAGCATCAGTTTTTGGTTTCAAACCTTCTTGATAGTTTTTAACCAAGGTTTCGGTTTCTCTAACGGATAGATTTTGGCTAACAATTTTTTGATAAATCCCTGTCTGTACTTCTAAATCTTCAATATTGATGATGGCTCTTCCGTGACCCATTGAGATAAAACCGTCACGAATTCCGGTTTGAATTACGGGATCTAATTTGAGTAATCGAAGGTAATTTGCAATTGTAGAACGTTTTTTTCCTACTCTTTCGCTCATTTGTTCTTGCGTCAATTGAATTTCGTCCATCAATCTTTGATAAGAAAGTGCAATTTCGATTGGGTCTAAGTCATGGCGTTGTATGTTTTCTACCAAAGCCATAGTTAAAGATTCTTGGTCGTTTGCAATTCTGATATAGGCAGGAATGGTTTTTAAACCTGCAACTTTTGAAGCGCGCATTCTGCGTTCTCCCGAAATTAATTGGTATTTGTTGAAATCAATTTTGCGAACGGTGATGGGTTGAATAACGCCCAATTCAACAATTGATTTAGCTAACTCCTGTAGGGTTTCTTCATTAAAATTGCTTCGTGGTTGAAAAGGATTGATTTCGATAGCATCAAGTTCTAGTTCAACTATGTTTCCGACAACTTTATCGGCATTTTTATCATTTACCGACTGAATGTCGTTATCTGGATCTTTTAATAAAGCTGATAATCCTCTTCCTAAGGCTTGTTTTTTTATTGCTTTTGTCATAAAAACGACTTATTTGTTTTTGTTAATGATTTCTTCGGCAAGGCTTAAATAGTTTGTTGCTCCTTTGCTGGTAGCGTCAAAATTGATAATGCTTTCGCCAAAACTAGGTGCTTCGCTAAGCTTTACATTTCTTTGAATAATGGTCGAAAAAACCATGTCGTTAAAATGTTTTTGCACCTCTTCGACCACTTGATTTGATAATCGCAAACGAGAATCATACATGGTCAACAACAATCCTTCGATGTCGAGTTCTGGATTGTGGATTTTTTGTACACTTTTGATGGTGTTCAATAATTTGCCTAAACCTTCTAGTGCAAAATATTCGCATTGGATTGGAATTACTACTGAATCTGCTGCGGTTAATGCATTTAGAGTTAATAATCCTAGTGATGGTGCGCAATCAATAAGAATGTAGTCATATTTGTCTTTGATAGATTCTAGGGCTTTTTTGAGCATGTACTCTCTATTTTCTTTGTCAACCAATTCAATTTCGATGGCGACAAGGTCGATGTGGGCAGGAATTACATGAACATTTGGCGCTGAACAACTGATAATAGCGTCTTCGGGAATGCTGCTGTGTTCTAGAATTTGATAGGTTCCGATTTCAACACTTTCAACATCTATGCCCAATCCTGAAGTAGCGTTTGCTTGCGGATCGGCGTCTATTAGCAACACTTTTTTTTCTAAAACACCTAATGATGCTGCGAGATTTATGGATGTTGTGGTTTTTCCGACACCACCTTTTTGATTTGCTATAGCAATTATTTTGCCCATTTGATAGTTTGAATTTTTGAGCGGTAAAAATACAATTAATTATGGTTTCAAAAAATGTATTTTGTTAACAAAAGCGCAAAGTTTTATGAACGAAGAATATAAAAATTAAAACCATGTCTTTTATTAAATTTACTTTTCATAATAAAAAAAAAAGAATACCGCAAATTCGCAAATTTAGTTTCATCTTAGATTCGCTAAAATAAATTTGCGAATTTGCGGTTTAGCTTTCTGTATATAGAGTGATTGACTTAATGTCTTTTAAACTCATTGTGAACATCAAAACAAAAAGTTTATTTATTTCCTTTGCTTTTAATCATGCTTTCGAGTAAATCCCACATTTTGGTGGGGACATCTTCTAATAGATTAAATTGTCCTGCGCCTTTGAGCCATTCGCCGCCGTCGATGGTGATTACTTCTCCGTTGATGTAGGAAGCGAAATCAGAAACGAGATAGGCAGCCAGATTGGCCAGCTCTTGGTGGTCGCCAAGTCGTTTGAGCGGGACTTTCTTTGCTAGGTCGAACTTGTCTTTTAAATCGCCGGGCAATAATCTGTCTAATGCGCCTTTGGTAGGGAAGGGTCCGGGTGCAATGGCGTTGGAGCGGATTCCATATTTTGCCCATTCGACTGCAAGACTTCTAGTCATGGCTAAAACACCTGCTTTTGCGGTGGCACTCGGCACGACATAGGCTGAACCTGTCCAGGCATAAGTGGTGACTATGTTTAAAATTGTTGCAGATTCTTGCTTGATGTCTATCCAATGTTTTCCGAAAGCGAGGGTGCAGTTTTTAGAACCTTTCAAGACGATGTCGATAATGGTATCGAAAGCATTGGCAGAGAGTCTTTCTGTAGGGGAGATGAAGTTTCCGGCGGCGTTGTTGAGCAAGACATCGACTTTGCCGAACTCGGCAATTACTTGTTGCAGCATGGCTTCTACTTGCTCATAATAACGAACATCGCATTGAATCGGGAGGCATCTTGATCCCGTTTTTGTTTCAAGTTCGGTGGCGGTAGATTTTAGTTTGTCTAAATCACGAGAGGTAATGGCAACATCGGCACCGAGTTCTAGAAAATAGGTGGTCATTGCTTTGCCAAGACCGCTTCCGCCGCCAGTAACAACGATTACTTTTGATTTTAGGGCATAGTCTCGAAGCATTTTTGAAGAAAAATTCATTTTTTTTTGCAAATTAATGCAAAAAGGCACTATTAAATGCTTTTTTGTGGGGATAATTATTTTTTTATGATTTTTTTGTTTTTTAAAATATTTTTTATAATTTATATTAGTGGTTTGATATAGAATTTGTTGAGAAATA
>CAIXNQ010000109.1 GCA_903920835.1 uncultured Bacteroidota bacterium
GTTTTAACGACAAAATCAGGTGAAAATAAAAATGGTTTTCCTGTGGGAGAATTTCTTTGCCGAAATGGAATTGAAGAAGCAAAAGAATTAGCTAAAGAATTAAATTTTGACGATGATGAAATTGTAATACAGAAATATAATAAATAATTATAAACCCATTAAGATTTCGAACGCTTTTTTCGCTTGTTGAGGAACCATATTCCAATATTCAGTCAAGAATTCGATACACCACTCAATTTTATCTTCCACTCTTTGACCAGATGGTTGACCTTTATGCCAAAGTTCTAAGTTTTCAATACGGTTATCTAATTTGTCTCCATTCTTATGGTGTACGGATTCTCCCTTTATTAAATCTCTTTTAAGAAATTCTTTCATAACTATTCTATGTTCTAAAAATCTTGTTCCATTAATATTTATCCTACGATATCTTGTATTAATTGGGCAAATTCCTTTTCCTTTATTAGCACAAGTGCGATTACAATATTTTCTATGAATAGAAGTTGATCTTTGATTCTTTTCCCATCTATTCAATGATAGTTTTTCTCCACAAAACAAACATGTCATAATATTTTCTCCATGCTTGTAATGGTAACACTTTTACTTGTTTGGTGTCAAACCGATAAGTATTTCAAAAGCTTTGCGTGCCTGACAGGGCACAACTGCGTTTCCAAGCGATTTAATTCGGTCCACTTGATAGGGTACCCCATTAGAACTTCTACCCATTCTGTCGACAGTCTCTTGCCAATGCTCTCTGGATTCAAACGGCCAACACTTTGCTGTGTGGTTTCCCCATGTTTTCCTGTTACCACTGAAGGAACTGGTGCTAATATCGGCTTGCTTGCTTGACTCGCTGTCGGAGTTGCTATCATTTTCACCATAGCCGGCAGACAAGGGCTGTGTCGATTCATATCCGAATTGCACACACTCATTCTTTTGCTGTCGCTCGCTCTTGGTGTCGGCCACATCTCTGGATATGCTACCTGTTCGTTCAAACGTCCTGCTGTTTTCCTCCTGCTTTTCCTTTCTTTTCCGCGATATAAAGAGTTCAATAAAGCTTGCCACGTTCTCATTGGCAGATTGTCCATCGTGCTTGGTGTGAGCCAATAAGAACCACCTTTCTCGTCTATGCCTTGCTCCAACGGAAGCAGCGGATATAACACACCATCGACAATCATACCCCATTTCGGCAATTTCTCTAACAACGCGAAGCCCCCCTCTTGTTGTAATAGCTGGTACGTTTTCAAGGAATATGAATTTGGGCTTGATTTCTTTGGAAAGGCGCATGATCTCGAAAAACAATCCGCTTCGTTTTCCCTCCAAACCTGCTCCATTTCCAGCAACGCTAATATCCTGGCAGGGGAATCCCCCATAAATGATATCAATTTCTCCTGTAAATGACTCCAACGGAAAGGATGTGATGTCATCCCAGATTGGCGCATTTGCAATATCATTTGTTGCCATTCTACTAAGGAGAACTCCTTGACAGTATTTGTCGATCTCGCAATATGCAACTGGTTTGACCCATTCTTGCAATGCAACTGTAAGTCCTCCGATTCCGCTAAACAAATCCAAACCATTCATTTCTTCTTATGCATTGTTTTTGCAGCGCAAGAAGCACCTTTTTTTTCTTGTCCACTTTCTCATCTAACTTTGACTTCTCAACATCCTTCATCGTTATTTTTTTCTTTGCCATTGTTTATTTAATTACTAATAAATTAACCTGCCATTGCCA
>CAIXNQ010000110.1 GCA_903920835.1 uncultured Bacteroidota bacterium
AATAATGACGGGGTTGCTAATTTTGATTTACAAAGTGCTGTTACTTTAGCACCAAATCAGCCAACGTTTGTTGTTAAAGTTTACGAAACAATACCCGATAGAGACCTTAATGTAAACGCATTGCCAAACGTTCCTTATTCAAACATTTTAAACAGCATTATTTATTTTGGAGTTTTCAATCCGAGTGATCCGAGCTGCGTTAGCAAAGGATCGTTTACTTTGACGGCTGTTCCACGTCCAGAACCACCAACAAACCCTGTTATATTGAACGTGTGCGATGTCGATGGCAATGGTTCAGAAGTGGTTAGTTTATTAAACCAAATGACCCCTTTAATACTTCCTAATGCTGCCTATACTACCGATGTAAGCTATTTTGATACAGAACAAAAAGCAATAGGCAACAACGCTCCGTATAACAACTTATCAGAAATTTTTACTTCAGGCACTCATATTATTTGGGTAAGATTGAGCAATAATGGAGGATGTTATTATGTTACATCATGTAAATTGATAGTAAACCCAAGACCGACCGCTTCGTCATTTACAAGATATAATTTATGTAATAATACAGGCGTTTTAAACACAGGGGACTTTGATTTATATTCAGTTCAGTCGCTAGTTTTAAGTGGACAATCAGGCTTGACAGTTGGATATTATGGCTCACAAGCAGATGCAGATGCTAACCCACCACAAAATCCGATAGCAACACAGTCAAGTCCATTGTATAATAATAATGCAGTAAATCCGCAGACTATTTTTGTTAGACTACAAAATACAGGCACCGGTTGCTATATTGTTACCCCTTTAGATTTAAGAGTAATTCCGTTGCCAGTGCCAGCAGTGCCAACACCAGCAATTTCTACAATTTGTGACACCTATGGTGCTAACGATGGTATTGCAAAATTTGATTTGAACACGCTCAAACAACAGATTTTGAATGGTGCAAATGCCTCAGATTATGATTTAAGCTTTTATGAGTCGTCTATTGATGCCAACTTACCAGTGCCTTTAAACCCTATAAATCCGATTAATGCTTTTGTAAATACGACTCCGTTTTCACAAACAATTTATGTTCGGATGCAGAGTAAAGACAATTCAACAATACCGATGGCATGTTATCAAGTAGTGGCAATTACTCTAGTAGTATCCCCATTGCCAAACATTCCAACATTGCCTGATTTAGTTCAATGCGATATAGATTCAAACAACCAAGACGGTATCAGCACATTTGATTTTACTTCTCAGACCAATTTGGTTACACAAAACGGAACCAACGCAAATCAAGTGACTTATTTTAGCGATGCTTCCTATACGACACAAATATCAAATAATTTAGCAAACTATCGCAACACCACGCCCAATCTGCAAAAGATATATGTTCGTGTAACAAGCGTAGGTCCGACAACAAGTTGTAATTATGACACAAGTTTTAATTTGATTGTCAACAAACCATTTGCAGCGATAATCCCCAAACCAATCTCGCTATGTGACGATGGTCCAGCGAGCATTCCAGCAACCAGAGCTTTTGATTTAACATTTGGAGAACACGATATTTTAGGGCTACAGCCTAACGATCCGTTGCCTACTGGTTTTAGTTTTACTTATTATTCAGATTATAACGATGCGGTTGCGTCATTAACAAACACAACGATTCCGACGATTTTAACGCCAGACAATTTTACAAACACGCTAAATCCGCAACCAGTAGGAGTGGTAGTGACCAACGACATCGGTTGTAAAAGCGTTGTGCTGCTAGACGTTCGGGTATTGCCAAATCCGAAAATTCTAACGACAGGCATTCAAACAATAACCACCTGCGCCGAAAATTCAAACGGCACAGCAAGTGTAGATTTGACCAAAAACAATAATTATATTCTAAACGGAGACACTACTTATACTGTTACATTTTCAGATGCCAACGGCAATCCGCTTGTTTCTCCAGCATTGATAGGAAGCGGCGTGGTAACAATTACAGTAACAAATCCACAAGGATGCCCCACAAATACGCAAGAAAACGTGGTGGTCAATGCGATACCATTGGTGAACAACGTAAACTACACACTGTGTGAAAACGATGGGAATCAACAAGAAATTTTTGATTTGAGTTCAAAAATTGGGGCACTGTTGGGGCAACAAAATCCTGCGAATTACAACGTGACTTTTTATAGTTCACTGAGCAATTTAAATAGTGGAACGGCTATAACTTCGCCTGGTCAATTTGCAAATACAACCAACCCACAAGCCATTTATGTTAAGGTAGAAGACAATTTCAACGCGCCAAAATGTGCAAATGTTAGTGGAGTTGTCGTTTTAAAAGTAGAACAAGGGGCTGTTATACTGACTGCGCCGAGACCTTTAAATGTATGTGATAATGATGGAATCAATGATGGTAAAACCCCAATTGATTTGACAACTGATTTACAAACGCAGGTATTAGGCACTAATTCGAATGGTTATACAATTCAATATTTTTACAGTCAGCCCTATATGCTGGACAATAACATTGCGGGAGCAACGCTAGTGAGCGATCCTACACAATATATAAATTCACAACAAGATAATGATGTTCTTTGGATTGTGGTGACTAATCCAGCTACTAGCGCGCCCTGTAGAGCAATCACTTCGGTGCCAGTGCATGTTGAGAAATTACCAGATCCAAAAATTACTTCAAGCACCGGAGATGCTATTATTTGTTTGGAATATCCATCGAAAAATTTATTGAGCGGACTGACTCTTGATTGTGGTCTCTCGGGCAGTAATTATACTTATAGTTGGACGTACAGCGATGGCATAACAACAACAATAGGAATCGCCACAACGCCAACTATAGCAGTACAAAACGCAGGAACTTATAGCGTAGTCGCTACCAGCACAAACCAATATCATTGCCCATCTAAATCAACGAATATTTATACCAGTTTTGACGTAATTGCATCTGGCCCTGCAGATTTACAAACCTCGAGCTATCAAGTGAACAATGCTTTTGAAGAAGATCAAAGTATCATTATCGATGTAAAAGGTTATGGAATTTATGAATACAGCCTAGACGAAGGACCATTCCAGAGTAGTAATGTGTTTAGCAACGTGAGTTATGGAGTTCATTCGGTGGTAGTGCGAGATGTAAAAGGCCAAACAAGTTGCGGTACGATTACAATAGATAATATTCTGACGATTGATTATCCGCACTATTTTACGCCCAACGGCGATGGTTTTAACGATACTTGGAACATTCCTGGACTCAAAAACCAAACCGATTCAAGAATCTTAATCTTTGACCGCAACGGAAAATTGCTCAAAGAAGTTAGTCCATCAGGCACTGGTTGGGACGGAACTTATAACGAAAACAAAATGCCAGCATCTGATTATTGGTTTACGGTCGAGTTTGTTGACAACTTAATGAATCAAAGACAGTTTAAATCGCATTTTGCGTTGAAGAGGTAGGGTGAATTAAAACTAAAATATAAAACTCCGCAAGTAGCGGAGTTTTTTTTGAGTAAAATTTATGAAAGCCGTTAATTTATCTTCAAATTAGCAAACCAATTTTATGAATTAGTGAACTTTTATAATGATAGGTATAAATTTAATTAAACAGAAATAGCTTTGAGAAATGTTTTCTGGCAGTATTAATAACTGTAATAATGAGGTCAATTAAAGTTAAATAATAACTTTAAATCTTTTAAAAATATAAAGCGCCATTAGTGTTTTTTAACTGTTTAACTTAATTGTTTTCGCAACCACATCTTCAATAAATTCAAATTTAAAATTAAATTGTTGTAAGATTTTTCGGTTAGAAATTGATGTAGTAGCAAACATAGAACGAACCATGTCGGGGGTTAATAGTGGCTTTTTTAAATTTAAAAAAACCAACAAACCGTCAATCCAACTAAGAAAAATTGCTAGCCAGAAAGGTATTTTTATAAATGGTTGTTTTGTATTCATTATACTAGCGATGCTATTAATTACATGTTTATATCTTTTATTTTCTGATACTAAAACAAAACGTTCTCCTGCTACATCACTTTCCATTAACATTTCCATAAGTTGAACTACGTCCCAAACGCCAACAAAACCTGTGGTTCCTTCAGAATAAAATAGCAATCCTTTTTTTGTTTTGTTAAATAACAAACCGCTACCTTGATTCCAAAAACCTGGTCCTAAAATAACTCCAGGATTAACGATGATGATAGGCAAACCTTCTTGTTGTCCTCGCCAAACCTCTAACTCAGCACCGTATTTTGTGATGGCATAGTCACTGTGATTGATTTCAGGGTTCCAATCAGTTATTTCGTTAATTTCACTTTCAAACTGTTTAAGAGCACCAAGTGCAGCTATTGAACTGACATAGCACAATTTTTTTATGGAAAATGATAAACAAAAGTTTACAATATTGGCGGTTCCTTCAATATTTATTTTCCGCATTTTATTTTTGTCTTTTCGATCAAATGAAATTAAAGCTGCGCAATGATAGACCATAGATACATTTTGGAAGGCAATTTCTAGTGCATTAACATCATTAATTTCCGCAACAACCCATTCAATTTTTGAAAACAGATACGCTTTATCGTATAATTCAAAAAGCGACTTTGTTTTGATTATAGATTGTTCTGATCGATAAATAGCGCGAACATGTTGACCATTTTCTATCAACCGAAGCACTAAATGCGATCCAACCAAACCTGTTGCTCCTGTAACTAATATCATGTTGACAAAGGTAAACAGTTTTAAATTTGAATCTAATAAATTTGTAAATGTTATTGTTTAAAAAAACGAAACAAAAAATAAAAGTTTCATTATGTTTAGTTCATTTAGGAAACATCTTGATAATTAAAACCAATTAAACGCAAAATATTCAATCTGTTTAAAAATAAAAGAAAATAAAAAAAGAAATAAAATTTAACAGTATGAGTTATCTTCATTTTAAATTCATTTTAAGGTATTATATTTGCATCATTAAAAATCAATTATTAATATTTAATTTTAAAACTTATGAAAAAAGTATTATTGTTAGCAGCTTTGTTTTTAGGAACTACTGCTATGGTGAACGCTCAAGAGCCAGCTAAAAAAGAAGCTAAAAAAGAAATGAAAAAAGAAGCTAAAAAAGTAGAGAAAAAAGCTGAAGCTAAAGCTGACGCTAAAGCTCCTGCTGCTGCTCCTGCTGCTCCAGCTAAAAAATAATTAAAAACTAAATTAGATTCTTTAAAGAATTATAATTAAGTAAAAATTATTAAAAAGACTGTCTTAATTGACAGTCTTTTTTTGTTAAAATTAATTTGAAAAACAGTGCTTAATCCTCAAGACATATTCTCAATTTCAAGTCAAAAACAATTTGACAAAATTGCTTTAAAGATTTTTCGTTTTCAATATGAAAACAATATTGTTTACAGACAATTCTGCGATTTGCTAAAAACAAATCCTCAGCAAGTCAAAGCAATTGAACAAATTCCGTTTCTTCCAATAGCATTTTTTAAATCGCATAAAGTGGTTTCAACTAAAGATTTTTCACAAGAGATATTTACAAGTAGTGGCACAACTGGAATGATAAACAGCAAACATTATGTTAGTGACATTGCAATTTATGAAGCAAGTTATAAAAAAGGTTTTGCACAATTTTATGGGAATATAGAAGATTATGTAATTCTGGCTTTATTGCCTTCGTATTTAGAAAGGGAAGGTTCGTCGCTAATTTATATGGTCAATGATTTGATAAATAAATCAACCTATTCAGAAAGCGGATTTTATTTGAACGATTTGCAAACCTTAAGCCAAAAATTAATACAACTCGATCAATCGGGACAAAATGTAATCTTGATTGGAGTTACTTATGCTTTGCTGGATTTGGTAGAACGATTTTCATTTCAATTGAAAAACACGATTGTTATGGAGACTGGAGGAATGAAGGGAAAACGCAAAGAACTAATTAGAGAAGAGTTACATCAAATTTTAGCTGACGGATTTGGCGTAAAATCAATTCATTCTGAATATGGAATGACCGAATTACTCTCGCAAGCCTATTCTTTAGGAAATGGTATTTTTGAATGCCCAAGTTGGATGCAGGTTTATATCAGAGATACCGAAGATGCGTTGTGTTATCTTTCAGAAGGGAAAACTGGCG
>CAIXNQ010000111.1 GCA_903920835.1 uncultured Bacteroidota bacterium
AAATACTTTCCTATTTATTAAGTCCACTCTTCTGGGTCTTTACCCTACTTATTATTTCTTTCTTTATTAAAAGAAGAAAGGAAGTCAAAATTTGACTTCCTTTCTTTTTATGGTATTGTAGTAAAATATAGATTGAATTTGTTTTAAAGCGAAACAATGATTACAAAACATTTATTTTATTTCCTTTTGACTAGTTTAAATAATTGGTTTTCTTTGTTGCTTAATGCTTTTATTAAATAAAACCCGTTAGACAAATTATTAATATCTATTGAAAACAATGATGAATTTGTATTTTGTTGCTTTACTATTTGACCATAAATATCATAAATTTCAATTGAATCAATAGGAGTTTGTGATTCAAAAGTTACTTCATTCGATGCTGGATTTGGATAAATAACTACATTATTATGAAAATAATTAAATGATTTGTTTTCAAGTGGCATTGTGCTAGGTTGCCAACTATTCGCCAAATTATTATCTAAATTTGTACTAATTAATTGCAAATAACTACCGTTCCCATCTGGTGCAGTAGGCCACGGACTTGAGTCAAAATATTCGACAGTGTCAATTAAATTCCCAAAAGCATCTATCAAAATTAAATTTTCAGACTTGTTAGACAAATTTCGAGTAAATTGTCCAAAAGGTACAAAACCGTATTTTGATTGAAAAACTGCTGCATTTGAAGCTAAATATAAACTAGAGTTTCCTGCAATGGAGCTACTGTACGGAAATTGATAAGTAATGCCTAACTCTTTAAAATAAATTCCCGAGAGTGTAACAGTTGTCGAACCTGCGTTTGTGATTTCAATAAATTCTTGGTCATTACTCACTGGAAAACTTGTTGTAACGTCTGGATTGTAATTAATTTTAGAAATAACTAACGGTGGAACGTAAACGTTTGTACAGGCTTGATAACTGCCTAAATGACTGGTCATCCAAGTGATTCTATTGTTGATAAAAGTCTTTAGATTGACAATTTCTAATTCATGATTTGGAATCGTTCCCCATCTTTGATTTTCACGAAAAATTGCTTCTCCAATTAAATTAACTGTATTATCAATAAAAGTGTTTAAAAAAGTTGCATTCATTGGCTTTCCAGTTTGAATTAACTCATGAAATCTTTTTGATAAATAACATTTATAGGTTGTGTTATTAAACAAATCTGTCCAAAATTTTGAACCGTCGTTACCTCCGTCTGAAAATTGCCAAGTATAATATTTACTTCTGTCAAAGCCCCATTGAAAAAGATCGTTACCAAATGTTAAATTAAAATCCCAAATTGGACCTGCGCGAAGTTTTCCGTTGCGGTCTTTGTGAAAATAAGTACTAAATTGATATCCATCTGGATTTGCTCCAAATTCATTTGAAAGCATAAAATCAATAAAAGTTGGAACATCAATCTTTGAGGGATAACCACTTTCAAGGCTTGAATTTTGAGCGGTTGCTGTGTTTTGAAAACTTGTAAATTGATTATAGATATAATTATTTTGTTCAGAAGTGACGATGTATGGGCTTGGCATTTCGTGAATATATTCAACACTTCCACCAGTATAAGAAGCCATAGACCATGCCACTGGGTCATTACCTGTTGTTTTATCGGCTTTAGTAATATAACCACCTGTTAGGTTTTCACCAACAATATCAGTTGTTAAGATTTTGGTTACATTCAGTCTATTGCTATCTGCTTTAACTTTTTCTTCCAGCAAATACAATCCGTTATATTGACCGTTAATCACAACTTCACAATATTCAGTCCTTGTGGCATAATTGCCCATCAATCTTGAAATATTATATGACAAATAGTCTCTAATCAAAGAAGGTTCAAATGCCAACCCGTTAAGAATCCAATCATTTTCTGACGGCATTCCAAGCAAACTGACATTGTTTTTGCTAACATTATCTGATTTTATTGTAGTTAATCCATAGCCTTTTTTATCTGCTGACTGTGATGAAGATCCTCTGATTTGAATATTCAATCGTCCGTTATAGTTTAAAAAAACAGCGGTATTTTGGTCTGTCAAATAATTTCGGCTGCCATCTTGATGCTTGATTATTTTCATTGAACCTAACACAACTGGAGAGTCAACAATTTCATATGGCAAAAACGTAGTAGGGTTAATGTCAGTATTAATAATAACTATCGGAAGATTACTATCTGTAAATGTTTGTGCATTTGAATTTGCAATAAAAAGTAAAATTAAAAAAAAACATTTTTTTTTGATTTGAAAAATTATCCTTCTTAGCATAAATTATTTTTTTCAAATATACCAAAATCAATTTACAAAATTTAGAATTGTTATAATTCTAATTAATATCCTATAAATATTGGATTTATTATCAGAAATCATTAAGACCTTAAGAAAATTAATATATGAAATCTGAGAAAGTTTTTAAATTCTAAAATATTACCAGAAAAAACAGCTTGTAATCTATGGTTTAATTAATTTCTAAATTTTAATGGAAATAGGTTCAAGTTCGTTGAAAAGGTCGGATTTAAATATCTACATTAACGTTTTTAGAAATCTAAGCTTACTTGTCGAATTTATTTTGCATTTTTAATATTAAATAAAATTTCTACAATTTCATGATGTTTCTAAATTCAAAATTTACAATTGCTGAATATTATGGTATTATGGTTATTGCTAATAAAATCGAATTAAATATTTAATCAATAAACTAATGTGCTTTTTTTATAATTAAATCTTAACAATATTAGCAAATGAAGTTTAAATTCTACGTCGGAAAATCAAATTCTAAATATCATAATAATAAATAAAAAAATCTTTTTTATTAATTTGAATGCTTCTTTCGCCTGCCCAATTGCTAGTTTCTCAAAGGTCAAAAAACCTAAAAAGATTAGATAATATTTTTATCTTTGTTGCAAATCTATATTATGAAAGACCTTCAAAAACTTATTGAACTGGCATGGAACGACCGGGCTTTATTGCAAGACGAAAAGACAACCACTGCAATCAAAACTGTAATTGATTATTTAGACGCTGGTCAATTGCGTGTTGCGGAACCAACTTCCGATGGTTGGCAAGTGAACGAATGGGTCAAAAAAGCGGTTGTGCTTTACTTCCCGATTCAGAAAATGGAGACTATAGAAGTAGGAATATTTGAATATCACGACAAAATGCCACTCAAAAAAGGCTATGCCGAAAAAGGAATTAGAATTGTGCCCAATGCAGTAGCGCGACATGGCGCATTTATTGCCCGGGGCGTGATTTTAATGCCTAGCTATGTCAATATTGGCGCTTATGTTGACGAAGGAACTATGGTAGATACTTGGGCGACTGTGGGCAGTTGTGCACAAATAGGCAAAAACGTTCACCTTAGCGGTGGAGTGGGCATTGGTGGCGTTCTCGAACCGCTTCAAGCTGCCCCCGTGATTATTGAAGACGGAGCATTCATTGGGTCCAGATGTATTGTTGTTGAAGGTGTTCGGGTAGAGAAAGAAGCTGTTCTTGGTGCAAATGTTTGCTTGACCGCTTCTACAAAAATTATTGATGTAACAGGCGAAAATCCTATAGAATACAAAGGCTTTGTTCCAGCACGCTCGGTGGTTATTCCAGGAAGTTATACCAAAACATTTGCTGCCGGTGATTATCAAGTGCCTTGCGCATTAATTATCGGAAAAAGAAAACCATCTACTGATTTAAAAACTTCTTTAAACGATGCCCTTCGCGAATATGATGTGGCAGTTTAGTTCCTAAGGAATAAAAATAAATCGAATGAAAATACTGGTAATTCAGAAAAAAAGGATTGGCGATGTTCTAATCAGCACGATAATTTTTGAAGCATTAAAACAAAAATATCCCGATGCCGTTTTGCATTATTTAGTGTATGAAGAGTCTTTTGCGGTGGTTGATAACAACCCGTTTATTGACAAAATTGTAATTCTAACTGACAGCGAACGCAAGAAAACTTTTACGTTTTTGAAATTTCTATATAAAATTAGAAAAGAAAAATATAATGTGGTTATCGATGCATACGGAAAACCCAACAGTGTTATTATCGGTTGGTTTTCTGGTGCAAAAAAGACCATAGCTTTCAGTAAAAGTTACACAAAACTGCTTTATTCTGATGCGATCGAACGCACAACAAATAGTTTTTCTGAAGCAACAACTGCCATCGAGCACCGAATGTTGTTGCTAGAAGCGATGTCAATTGAATTTAGTATCATTCGTCCGAAACTATTTTTAAGACCTAAAGAAATTGAGGTTATTCAAAACAAAATAGCTACCAAAATTAAAGAGGCAAACAAAGATTTGATCATGATTAGCGCACTTGGAAGTCGTGATTTTAAAACTTATCCGCTGGCATATATGGCTGCGGTTATTGATTTTATTGTTGAAACAACCGACGTAAAATTACTGCTGAACTATAGTCCAAATCAACAATATGAAGCCCACGAACTGTTTAAACTTTGCAAAAAAGAATCCCAAAATAGAATTCTTTTTGATTTTTATGAAAGTGATTTGCGAAGTTTTATTGCGCTTACCAGTAAATGCAAAGCTTTAATTGGCAATGAAGGCGGCGCTACAAATATGGCAAAAGCGTTGAGCATTCCAACATTTACCATTTTTTGTCCCGGAATTGCAAAACAGGGCTGGAATATATTTGAAAACGGAACCACTAACGTTGCAGTGCATCTTTCTGACTATTTGAACGACAACGAAACCGCCGAAAAATCATTATCTGATTTGTATTTAATGTTCAAACCCGAACTTTTTGAGCATAAATTACAATCTTTTTTACAACTTAATTGCCAATAGATGCGAATAGGATTTGAAGCGAAAAGGGTTTTTCATAATAAGACAGGCTTAGGTAATTATAGTCGAGATTTGGTGCGGATTTTGGTAAAATATTATCCAGAAAACAAATACTTTTTATACAATCCTAAGTCGGCAGCACAGATTTTGTTTGAAGCTAATAATGAAAATGTTTTTGAAAAGCAACCCAGCACTTCATTCTATAAAAAATTTTATAATCTTTGGCGGCAAAAAGGGATCGTTGCCGATTTAAAAGCTGACAATATAGAGTTGTTTCACGGATTATCGGGTGAAATTCCGAGAGGATTGAAGCAGCAAAATATTAAAAGTATTGTTACGATTCACGATTTAATTTTTGTGCGATTTCCTAATTTATATTCCTATATAGACCGCAAAATTCACCGTTATAAAAGTGAAAAATCGGCAAACGAAGCCGATTTAATTATTGCTATTAGCGCGCAAACCAAAAACGATATTATCGAGATATTTGGAGTTGAGGCTTCAAAAATCAAAGTTATCTATCAAGGTTGTCATGCTGTTTTTAAAGAAACTTTTTCTGATTTAGACCAGCAAAAAGTTATCAAAAAATTCAATTTACCTGAAAAATTTATTCTTAATGTTGGCACAATCGAGGTGAGAAAAAACGTTTTGCTTGCCGTAAAAGCCATAAAAAATACTAATATTCCGCTAGTGATTGTTGGCAAAGAAACTGCCTATGCTACCGAAGTCAAAAGCTATATCGCCGAAAACAATCTTGAAAACCAGGTAATCTTCCTAAACAAATTAAGCCTTTCAGAACTGGCGATGATTTATCAAATGGCTACCATTTTTGTATATCCTTCATTTTACGAAGGTTTTGGAATTCCGATCATCGAGGCTTTGTATTCAAAAACTCCTGTAATTACTACTAAAGGTGGCGTTTTTCCGGAGGCAGGCGGACCAGATTCTATTTATGTTGATCCCAACAACGCGGCAGCACTCCAAAAACAGCTGCTTTATTTATGGAATAACCCAACTGTCTGTAAAGAAATTGCTTCAAAAGGACACCAATTTGTTCAAAAATTTAATGACGAATCGATCGCAAAAGAGTTGTCGAAAGTTTATAGGAGATTTTAAATATTTATAATTAAATTATATATTAGGTTTACTTGTTATTCTCAATAACATAATCGAGTATTTTCTTCATTAAGTGAACTCTGTCTTTGCCCTGAACATTATGTTTGTGCATTGGATAAGGAAAGAAATCAATTTGCTTTCCAGCTTCAATGAATTTTTTTACCAAACCAAAATTGTTTTGCATCACAACCACATCATCGCTAGTTCCGTGAATAAGTAACAATTTTCCTTTTAAATCTTTAACAAAGTTTAATGTGCTGGTCGATTCAAAACCAAGCGGATTCTCTTTTGGAGTATCCATATAACGTTCACCATACATAATTTCATAGAATTTCCAGTCTGTTACAGGGCCTCCAGCAACGCCAACTTTAAATACATCGGGCTTTTTCAACATCAATGAAGTTGTCATAAAACCACCAAAACTCCAGCCATGAACCGCCAAACGGTTTTGATCTACATAAGGCAACGATTTTAAATATTCAACTCCATTTATTTGATCTTCCATTTCATTAACACCTAGTTGTCGGTGGATGACACTCTCAAAAGCTACTCCCCTATTGTCTGAACCTCTATTATCAATCGAAAAAACCAAATAGCCTTGTTCTGCCAACCAATACATCCAAAGACTGGCGCCATCAAGAAAAGAATTTATAACTAATTGCGCATGTGGTCCTCCATAAACATAAACTAAAACTGGATATTTTTTTGAAGCATCAAAATTGCTAGGTTTTATTAATCTTGTAAATAAATCAGTAGTTCCATCAGCAGCTTTGATGGTTTTAATATCTGCTGTTCCGATAACATAATCCTGATATTTGTTATTGCTTACCATTGCCGTAACAACGTTTCCTTTTGCATCATACAAAATCGATTTTGATGGTGTCGAATGGTTTGAATATTCGTCCATAAACCAAGTACCTTCAACATTTGGAATAAAAAGATGTACACCTAAATCTTTAGAAATTTGGGTTTGTTTTCCTTTTAAATCGACTTTATATCCTAGCATATTGGTCGGGTTTTCACCTGTAGCTGTAAAATATAATTCATTTCCAGAAGCATTACTGCCAACAATATCTCTAACTGTGAATTTATTTTCGGTTAATTTTTTAATCAATTTTCCTTCAATTGAATAATAATAGAGGTTGTTAAATCCATCTCTTTCACTGATCCATACCAAGTTATTTGATTGTTTACTGGGAAAAAATGCAGGATGTTCAGGTTCTACCCATTTTTCGCTGGTTTCGTTTAGAATTGTGCGAACAAATGAACCAGTTTGTGAATCATAAAGATTCAAATTCAAATTGTTTTGTTCTCTGTTGAGTTCGGCAATAACTACATATTTCTCGTCTGGTGTCCAAGATAAATTAGTCAAATAGTCGTCTTCTTTGCCTTTTGGTTTAATGAATACTGTTTTTTTTGTTTGAATATTATAAATACCAACGCTTGGTTTTTCACTTTTTTGACCCGCCATAGGATACTTAATATTGTCTAATTTCCCTGGAGTTTCGGTAATATCAAGCAAAGGATAATCGGCTACTTCTGTTTGGTCTTTTTGATAGAATGCCAAAAAATTGTCTTTAGGCGACCAGAAAATTCCTTTTTTGGTTCCAAATTCATTTCGAGCAATAAACTGACCTGAAACTATATTTTCATTAGTTTCTTGAGTAATAGCAATTTTTTCGTTGTTGTTATCTACTACAAAAAGATTATTTCTATCCGTAAATGCAATTTTTGAATTACTAAAATTAAAAATAGCATTTTCAGATTTTTGAGGTAATTCAAAAGTTTTTTTACCTGATTTTGTTACTATGTTATATTCGTAATAGGTCGTTTCGTTTGAAATAATAAAAGTATTAGCATCTTTCCAAACCAAATTAAAAAAAGTTTTTAAGTTGCTGGATAATGCCTTGTTAAGTTCTTCAAGGCTGATAAGTTCTATCGCTTTTTCGTTGGCAGTTGATGAAATTAGAATCTTCTTTCCAGCATCTGTCAAATAAGTATATTTTGTCGTTGAAGGAATCCAAGCAAAATAGCTTAATTTATCTGCTCTAAACAGACGGTTTTGCTGCATAACAGCATCATCGAGTGAAAGGGTTTTTAACTGTCCGAAAGCAACTATCGAACCAAACAGAAAGCATAATAATAATATTCGTTTAGTCATAACTTATTTTTTTGAGGCGTAAAAATATATAAAACAAATTAAAAAGGTTTAGTCTAAACTATATTTTATAAAAAGCAAAAGATTATTAATTTATATTATTTACGAATTTACGCTAATTCAAGATAAACATAACATTTGAATATTAGACTTTACTTCATAAAAAAAGCCCCTTAGTTTCCTAAGAGGCTTTTGAAAATTATTTGAATCAATTATTGTTTTATTAATTTAGAAGTTTTTTCGATGTTTGAAGCATTAATAGCTTTTACGAAATAAACACCACTGTTTAAATCTGAAACATTCAAGTTTTGGTTTTCAACAGTTTTTGTGAAAGTTTTTACCAATTGACCAGTGATTGAGTAAACTTGAACTTTATCAAAAGCAGCATTGATAGCAAAAGTGTTTGTTGTTGGGTTTGGATATAAAGCCAAACCTGATTTATCAAAACTAGTTGAAGATAATACGTCAGCAATAAGATACTCTCCAGTTACACGATTAAAGTAAACATTATAAGTTCCAGCTGCAGGCAAAGTAATATTAGCAGCTCCAGGAGTTGCAACAGCAGTTCCTGATGGAAAAGTTGTTCCTCCACCCCAAGCAACATCATAAGCATGATTAGATCTAAATTTAAACACATTAGCGGTTAATGCTATGTTCATTCCTGTTGAGTTAATCCCATTATCTGTAGAAACTAAATCAATATCCATACCCCAACCTAGACCAGCATCTCCTGTAATAGAAACAGTAGCCACTTCAAAACTGTAAGCTCCTGTAGATTTATCGAAAGTTACGTTCCAAACACCTTTTGGAACAACAACCATATTAGTACTTCCTGCTGTTGCAGTTCCTGAAGGAAACGCAGTACCACCCCAAACGTTTGCTGAATTTGTAGGATCAATAAAATGAGTATCAGTTGGATTAGCAAAATATTGATCATTTACAGTATAAGTAATACCATCTGTTGTTTTCATAACTGCTGTATTGAATGATACTGCTGGATATAGACTAGATATCAAAGTAAATACATAATCACCAGTTACTCTATTGAAAGTAATATTGTATGTTCCTGAAATGTCAACTAAAATATCATTTCCTGCTAAAGCTCCTGTTCCAATTGGGAATGTTGTTCCTCCCCAGTTGGTTGACCAATTATAATTTGTTCTGAATTTTATATGTTTTCCGCCAATTAAAGCTTGATTCATCAACATAAAATTAACTCCGTCTGTTGTAGTCATGTCAATATCTGTGCTGAAGTCGATAGCAGCATCACCAACTATAGAAACTGGAACAGGAACAAAGTTGTAAGCCAAAGTAGTTTTGTTGAAATCTACATTATAAAATGCAGGAGTTAATGGAATAGTTGGACCATTTACAGTAGCAGTTCCCGATGGAAAAGCAGTGTTTCCCCAAATAGTTGAAGGAGCAGGAGTGTCTCTAACAAATTTAACTCCATTTCCAGTAAACTGATAGTCAATTTTAACATAAGAAATACCATCCGCTGTTCCCATTGGAACTGTTGCTCCAAAATTGTTGAAACCACCGTTAAAGCCAATAACATCATAGTTTGTAGATACAGCTACGAACGAATAAGCTCCAGTAGTTATGTTGAAAGTCACATTGTAAGTACCTGCAATAGCTAAAATGTTTGCTCCTCCTTGAGTACCAATTCCAGATGGCCAAGCTGGATTTCCCCAGTTGACAGTCCAAGCACCGTCTTGTCTAAACTTTAGCTCCCCATTAGCTAATAATGTAAAATTTGACAATGTATAAGTAACATTGTCTGTAGTATTCATTACTACATCTGCTGCCCAGCTGTTGAAAGCACCAATAATACCAATGCTTTGCGCATTAACATTCATAACGCTTAAGGCGAAAAGAACTGTGTAAAATAATTTTTTAATCATGATATTAATTTTTTTATTGTTATTTTAATACAAATTTAATGTAAAAAAACCGTAAAAAATAACAATATGAAAACGAAAACGTTTTCGTGTTGATAAATTAT
>CAIXNQ010000112.1 GCA_903920835.1 uncultured Bacteroidota bacterium
CACGCATTTTAATCTGCTTTTGACTTTCTTCCCCTGAAACATAGAGTGTTTTGTAGGGAAGTTTCAGAGAAATTTGCAGCAATAATGTACTTTTTCCGATGCCGGGCTCGCCACCCAAAAGTATTAATGAACCAGGAACAATTCCGCCGCCCAAAACCCGATTCAATTCGCCATCGGTGGTGTCCATTCGGATTTCTTCTGACGAATCAATTTCGTTAATTCTTAATGGTTTTGTGGCTTTTGAAACCTTAGAAGATTCCGATTTCCAAGCTACTTTTTCCTCTTTTTGAATAATTTCTTCTACAATAGTATTCCATTCTCTGCATGACGTACATTGCCCTTGCCAGCGCGCAAACTGTGCACCACAATTTTGACAGAAAAATGTAGTTTTTACTTTTGCCATTATTTTTCTGGAGTAGTTGGTGTTACTGGTGCAACTGGTGTTTCAGTAGTAGCTGGTGGATTAGTAGTTGGTTCTGTTGTAGCAGGTGTTTCAGTAGTTGGAGGAGTTGGAGTTGCTGGTGTAGCTTCAGTTGTACTTGGTGGATTTGTTGAAGTAGGTTCTGCTGTAGCAGGAGCTTCAGTATTTGGTGAGGCTTCAGTTGTTGGCGTAGTTTCTGTTGTTGGGGGATCATCTTTCGCAGCTTCTGTGCCCGGTTTAACGTAGGTTGTTCCTCGCATTTCTGCTGTTTTTTCTGCCATCATGTCTTTGGTTAAATCTCCAATTTCTTGAAATTGATAAGCATCTTGATATGATTTAGCCGCTCTTTTATTGTCGTTTTTCTTTTCGTACATTAATGCCAATTCATAATCTGCTAACATTGTTTTTGGATAATTCTTCCTAGCAATTACTGACAATTTCTCTAATTCAAAATAGGTTTTGTTTTTCAAAATTGCAGCTTCAATTGCCTTAAAGTCATTTACTCTAA
Organism: uncultured Bacteroidota bacterium; assembly: GCA_903920835.1. GTDB lineage: Bacteria > Bacteroidota > Bacteroidia > Flavobacteriales > Flavobacteriaceae > Flavobacterium. The sequence continues at coordinate 930 of CAIXNQ010000112.1, forward strand.
TAGTAACTTTAATACCAAATTTCGTATTTATTTTTTCATATCTTTTTGCTAGATAATCTACATGACCGTCTGTCATTATTTCAATTTTGTCTTTGTATTCTGCTATTGAAATCGGTTTATAAATATCAAAAAATGAATAAAACGCACTCGGAAGTGCCTTTAATATATAGCTATTATGATCTTCCCCTTTAAAATCGTCAAACTTGTAATTGAAGTTGGGGTTGCTAATCGCTTTTAATTTATCGTCTAATTCTTTAATTGATTTTTGAATATCTTCTGAATCGCCATCGGCATTTGCTAAATAAAAGAAAAATGGTTTTGTTATGGACTTTAACATTTCTGGAATTCTGGTAGTTGCTTCAAATGGCAATGTAGGGCTCAATGAAATATAGCCATTAAAAATTGGATTTTCTTTATAAAGATAAGTTGTAGCAAAACCAGCTGTGATTTCGTGACCAACGATGAATTTCATTGGTGATATTCGATATTTTTTTCCTAGGTAGGGCAATAATTCTTCGCTAATAAATTCAAAAAATTTAGCTCCATTTTCAATTGGTAAACCTTCCTCCAAACTCATTTCGACATCGTCTTCGCGTTCTTCAACTTCGTTTTGAGTAATTCCTACAATTATCATTTCTGGAAAATTATCGAAATAAGAACCATAATTTATAGTTCCCACAACAGGGTCAAAAAGATAATCGCCATCTAAAACTATTGCTAGAGGATAACCTTTGTTGGGATTAAAAGCATACGTCTGAGGTATGCTAATGCTGATTTCACGGGTTGTTCCTAGCTTTTCAGATTTGAATTTTTCGACGCTTCTTTGCGCAAAAAGAGAAATTGAACAGAAGATTAAAATTAAAATTGATTTCATGAATTTGGATTATTTATATTAACTTATTGTATTAAAAGTGGAAAGATATTGTTTTTTAGAATTTATTTAAGTAAATTATTATTAAATGTTTTGATTTAAAGTTGCTCTATAAAGTCGAAGTTCGTCCCAACCAAATCGGTCGCCAACTTGTTCTTTCATTTCGCTGAGTGATTCGCCTTTATAATTTTTGAAAGCGATTTGCAACTCTTGAATTTTATCTTCCTGAAGTAGTTCGTTTAGTGGAATGGTTTTATTCTCAACATATCGAGAAAGATGTCCCAAAATGGTTTGTTCTGTAAACTTTCGGATTTGGGCAATTTCTGCAATTGTTTTCTTTTGTTGCCACAATTCAAAAGTTTCTTCATAAGTTGATTTTTTGGCTGTTTTGGCTGTTTTCTTAGTTTTTGAATAGCGATTTAATTCTTCTGTTTCTTCAACAAGGGTTTGGTTTTCTTTTTTGAATTGTTCTTTGATGATGTTTATTTTGTTGATTTTATAATTTCTAATCTCATCTGAGATTAGTTTTTCTTTTGAAATACTGTCGCCAGAAACTAATATTTCAATCAATCGTTTGGCTTTGAGCATTCGCAAAACGGCTTTAATTTGAAGTTCTTCTAACATTGAAAGTTCTTCGTAAAAAGCCTTTACTTTCGGAATTCGTTTTAAGATTTCCAGCTTCCATAGTATTTCATAAACCAACAAATCCATCGGTTGATAAAAATAATTAAAAGCTGCATCAATGCGCTCTTTGATAAATTTTAAATCGATGTTCTCGGCGGCAAATAGTTTGTTGAGTTGAAGTACGAATTTTCTGGACGGGTCAATTAAATTATCAATGGCTTCGGTTTGCTTTTTTGCCCAATGAGAATGCTTCGATTTCTCTGAAGCATCCGATTTTTCGGAGTAACTGTATTGATGATTGCGCCATTCTTGGGCTAATTCTGTCCAATCAAAACTTGCTGCTAAATAGCTATTCACAAAATTCTTGGTGTCGTTTTCTAAAGTGTTTTCAAGAACTTTTCCGTCGGCTTTGTTTGCAGCATATTCCATAACATCTTGCTCGTTGGAGATGCCGTTCATTTGTAAAGGCGACAGCAACACCAACCCTTCTAACGACCGCAAACGCGACAAAGCCACATACGCCTGACCCGCAACAAAAACCTGAGAAACATCGAGGGCGGCTTTGTCAAAAGTTAAACCTTGACTTTTATGAACCGTGATTGCCCAAGCCAATTTGATGGGATATTGCGTAAATGTACCCAAAACTTCTTCTTCAATTTCTTTGCTGCTATCGTTGAGTTTGTATCTAATGTTTTGCCATTCGTAGCGTTCTACTTCGATAGTTTTGTTCTCGTCTGGAAAATGAACCAATACTTCGCGCTCTGCTAACGATTTTATGAATCCCATTTTTCCGTTAAAAAACCTTTTTTCGGGCATCGGATCGTTTTTTATAAACATAACTTGAGCTCCTACTTTCAGCTCTAGTGTTTCGTCAATCGGATAGATTTTATCAGGAAAATCGTCGATGATTTGTGCTTTAAAAAACATTGATTTCTCAGCCAAATCTTGCAGCGATTTCGTGTTTATAGTATCTGCTTTAGCGTTGTGAGTCGTTAACGTGATGTAGCCTTTGTTCTTTTTTAAATCAAAATTGGGTTGCACAAATTGATTCAAATGCTGAACGTCGGCTGCCGAAATTTGATTGTTGCGAAGATTGTTCAAAATAGAAATAAACGCTGCATCTGTTTGTCGGAAAATTTTTGAAAGTTCTATATAAATCGGTGGATTTTTCAACACTGCTTGCGAATGAAAAAAGAATTTCCCTTTATAATATTTTCGTAAAGTTTGCCATTCGAGGTCAGAAACCACGGGCGGCAACTGGAGCAAATCGCCTATATACAACACCTGAACGCCGCCAAAAGGAACTCTTTTTTTACGAACCGTTTGCATAACAAAATCAATAGCATCGAGCAAATCGGCACGCAACATACTCACCTCGTCAATAATCAAAAGCTCCATATTGCGAATCACGGTTTTCTTTTGCCCGCTCATTTTAAAGAGTTGACGCAAAGTTGCTGGCGATTCAAATTTGTTTTGTTCCGAAAAAGTTTGCGCCGAAGCATCTGGAATAAAACCGCCAAATGGCAATTGAAACAACGAATGAATCGTGACACCGCCGGCATTAAGAGCGGCAATTCCGGTTGGGGCAACCACCACGGTGTTTTTATGTGTGGTTTGAATGATTTCTTTTAACAAAGTGGTCTTTCCGGTGCCTGCTTTTCCAGTCATAAACACCGACCGATTGGTTTGGTTTATGAACTTCAGCACATATTTTGCTTCGATAGACACGCTTTCCATGACAACATTTTTGTTAAAAAAGAAACAAATTTAACTTATATAATGGCATTTTGCAAAACAAATAAATACACTATTTGAATTAGCTTTCAAAACTAATCTAAATTCCAAAAACATTTTTGCTGTTTGCTGTAGTAATTCTAGCAATTTCGGAAACTGAAACATTATAAATTGTTGCCAATTTCTCGGCAACTAAAACCGTATAACTACTTTCGTTTCGCTTGCCTCTGTGGGGCACTGGTGCGAGGTAGGGCGCATCGGTTTCGAGCACCAAATGCTCTAAACCAATCTGACCCAGAAACTGATCTATCTTTCCGTTTTTAAAAGTAACCACGCCGCCTATGCCGAGTTTCATTTTATAAGAAATTGCCTGCAAAGCCTGCTCATAAGTGCCCGAAAAGCAATGAAAAATACCAAAC
>CAIXNQ010000113.1 GCA_903920835.1 uncultured Bacteroidota bacterium
ACCAAAAGATACTGGTTCACCATTATATTTCATATGAAGTTTAGTTGCGGATGATTTACCAAGAAAAGAACCATGAATACCATCAAGAATATTTGCTGCATGAACTAAATGCTGATTATTTTAATAAAACACTTTTGAATCTAGCGATGTTCTTTAATGCCATACCAGTTCCACGAACTACTGCTCTTAAAGGATCGTCTGCAATAAAAACTGGCAAGTCTGTTTTTTTAGAAATTCGTTTGTCTAATCCTCGAAGCATTGAACCTCCACCTGCAAGAAAAATTCCAGTATTGTAAATATCGGCTGCTAATTCTGGGGGTGTTTGCGAAAGTGTTTCCATAACAGCATCTTCAATTCGTTGTATAGATTTGTCTAATGCTTTTGCAATTTCTCTGTAAGAAACATCAACTTGTTTTGGTTTTCCAGTCAATAAATCGCGACCTTGAACAGACATTTCATCGGGTGGCGTGTCTAAATCTTCGGTTGCAGCACCAATTTCTATTTTAACTTTCTCAGCAGTACTTTCTCCGATGTAAAGATTGTGTTGCGTTCGCATGTAATAAACAATATCGTTTGTAAAAACATCACCAGCAATTTTAACTGACTTGTCACAAACAATTCCTCCAAGTGCAATGACAGCAATTTCGGTAGTTCCACCACCAATATCTACTATCATGTTGCCTTTTGGTTGCATAATATCAATTCCGATTCCGATTGCGGCTGCCATGGGTTCGTGAATCAAATAAACTTCTTTTCCGTTGACTCTTTCACATGATTCTTTTACGGCACGCATTTCTACTTCTGTAATTCCAGATGGAATACAAACTACCATACGAAGTGCAGGAGTGAATAATTTTTTTTGAAGTGCTGGAATACTCTTTATGAGCATTTTTATCATTTGTTCAGAAGCGTCGAAGTCGGCGATTACACCATCTTTTAGCGGGCGAATGGTCTTTATATTTTCGTGTGTTTTTCCTTGCATGAGGTTGGCTTCTTTACCAACAGCTATGATCCTTCCAGAAACCCTATCACGAGCAACTATTGAGGGACTATCGATTACAACTTTGTCGTTGTGAATTATTAAAGTGTTTGCTGTTCCGAGGTCAATAGCGATATCCTCGGTCATGAAATCAAAAAATCCCATATAATTTTTAGGGTTTAACTGTTTATATTTTTTTAACAGGCAAATGTAAACAAATTAATGTTTAAAATGACGTGTGCCTGTAAATACCATTGCAACTTTATTTTCATTGCAATACGAAATACTCAATTCATCTTTTATAGATCCTCCAGGTTGAATAACGGCTTTAATTCCTGCTTCATTTGCAATTTCAACGCAATCTGGAAAAGGGAAAAAAGCATCGCTTGCCATAACTGCTCCATTCAAATCAAATCCAAAAGTATGGGCTTTTTCAATGGCTTGTTTGAGAGCATCAACTCTTGAAGTTTGCCCAGTTCCTGAAGAAACTAAGGTGTTGTTCTTAGCAAAAACAATGGTGTTTGACTTCGTGTTTTTACAGATTTTAGAAGCAAAAAGCAAATCAGCTATTTCGTAGGTTGTGGGCGAAACTTCAGTAACAACTTTTAAATCGGTAGATTGATCGGTCTTATTGTTTTTGTCTTGAACTAAAAGTCCGTTGAGACAAGTGCGCACTTGTTTTTGAGGTAATTCAACTTCATTCTGAACCAAAATAATTCTGTTTTTCTTTTCTGATAAAATAGCAATTGCTTCCTCGGTAAATTTTGGAGCAATGATTACTTCGCAAAAAAGACTATTAATTTCAATTGCAGTTGCTACATCGATTGTTGTGTTTGCAATTAATACACCACCAAACGCAGAAGTTGGGTCGCAAGCTAAAGCAGATAAATAGGCTTCTTTTATTGTTGGTCTGGTTGCAAGTCCGCAAGCATTGTTGTGTTTTAAAATGGCAAATGTTGGTTCGTTATCTTTAAATTCGGCAATTAAATTTACTGCCGCATCTACATCGAGTAAATTGTTATAAGAAAGTTCTTTGCCATTTAATTTGGTGAACATTGCTTCAAAATCGCCAAAGAAATAGCCTTTCTGGTGCGGATTTTCACCATATCTAAGAATTTGTCCGTTTGAAATGCTGCTTTTATAAATCGTTTCATCATTGCTAAAATAATTGAAAATAGCAGTGTCATAATGCGATGAAATATGGAAAGCTTTGGCTGCTAGCAAACGTCTTTCTTCGAGAGTTGTGTTTCCGTTGCTGGTTTGAATCAATTCTAAAAATGTGGAATATTGGTCAACAGAAGCAAGAATTACGGTGTCATTAAAGTTTTTGGCAGCGGCTCTAATTAATGAAATTCCGCCAATATCTATTTTTTCAATTATTTCATTTTGTGGAGCACCAGAAGCCACAGTTTTTTCAAAAGGATATAAATCTACAATCACTAAATCAATTTGCGGAATCTGATATTCTAGCATTTGTTGTTTGTCAAGTTCGTTGTCTTGACGGTTGAGAATTCCTCCAAAAACTTTTGGGTGAAGTGTTTTTACACGACCTCCTAAAATGGATGGATATGAAGTTATTTCCTCAATTGGAACTACTGGAATTCCCAGTTTGATGATAAATTCTTCGGTGCCACCAGTTGAATATAAGGTTACGTTTTGTTGATGAAGTTCTCTTACCAAAGGTTCTAGACCTTCTTTTGAGAATACTGAAATTAATGCGGATTTGATTTTTTTAGTAGTGTTCATTTAGTGTTTTTTTTGTTGTGCAAAAATATGTTTTTAATTATAAAAAACGCTCAAAATAGTTGTCGGATTCTGATTGTTTGTTCAATAATGTTATTACTTGTACGATTCAAAAAAAAATGTACTTTTGATTTCAAATCTCATACTGTAAATTTTCAATAAAACAATAAAATAAAAACATGAAAACAATAGCTATCTTTTTATTATTACCACTACTGACTTTTGGTCAAGCAGATATTTCGATAGAGAAAACAATAAAATTGAAATTAGCAGTGATGCAAAATTTTATAAAGTTAGGCGATAAAGGCGAAGAAACTTTTTGGCAAACCAAGGGCAAAATCACTTTTGGGATTGTGAATTATACTGACCAACAAAACCCAATTTTCAAAGCATTATTCATTAGTCAATATCAAGAATTGTTTCCAATTTATAAGAAAATGATTGTTTCTGAAGACGAAAGAGATACTGCATTGTATATAAAAACATTGATTCGACAAGAAGATGACTATCGAAATTTGCTCAGCAAAGAACAACTCGTTTTGTATAAAAACAAATTAAATGATATGGAGAAAAACGACGTTAAAGCTTTTGAATCATTTATATCTTTATTCTTTTCAGACAGTTTATTACAACGATTCAAGTCTGGATTTGGTGATAAATAAGACCAAATACATTTCCAATAATTTGCTTAACAATTATTTTTGTTTGCTTGTTTTCAAAATTGGTTAGTTGATTTAAATATGAATTTAAAGATATTTTCTTAATTTATATTGCAAATATTATTTGTTTCTTTATAGATTTTTATTTAATATTTCGCCTACTTTGGCGGTAGGCAAATAAAGTTTCGGCTCAAAAAAGAAGTCAAATTAATTTCTAAAAAAGTTAACTTTATTTTTGAAAAAATAAAATCAATTCCTGAAAAAGTCAATTGCAGTTATGAAAAATAAAACTGTAGCTCTAAAAAAAATAGCTGTAACTCCTGAAAATATGTGACTCAAGTTTTAAATGTAAAAGAAGATTAATATATAAAAACTTGAACGCATAAAGGCAGTTACAAAAAATGGCTAAGTATGGTTTTTATTATAATACTTTTTTCTAAATTAAAGTTTTGTATATTTGTAATTAACGAATCAAGTAAGCCACTTCATTTAGCTACGAAACACAGCAAACAAACCCAAAAGAGAACCGAACAAACCAAAACCACATGAACGAAATAATCTGTCCCAACTGCAAAACCGCCTTTAAAATAGACGAAGCAGGATTTGCTGATATAGCCAAACAAGTCCGCGACCAGCAATTCCAAGAAGAATTACAAAACCGACTGCAACTCGCCGAAAATGAAAAACAAAGTGCAGTGAAATTAGCAGAAGCTAATTTAAGAAATCAACTGCAAGGCGATTTAACCCAAAAAGACATCGAGCTTTCTAACATAAAAGCGACCAAAGAAGCAGAGATTGCTCAAATCAAAGCCAAACTAGACAATGCCGAACTACAGAAACAACTTTCGGTAACTGAGGCCGTTCAAAATATTGAGAGAGAACGCGACGCATTGGTCAACAATCTAAAAAGCAAAGAAACAGAAGCGCAATTACTTGAAAAATCATTAAATGAAAAATTTGCTGCGGAGCTAAAGACCAAAGATGAAATCATCAAAATGAAGGATGAAGAAATTGATTTGCGCAAAGACATGAAACTCAAACTTTCCACCAAAATGATTGGTGAAACACTTGAGCAACATTGTGAAACCGAATTCAATAAACTTAGAGCAACCGCATTTCAAAACGCTTACTTTGAAAAAGACAATAATTCCAGCTCAGGCAGCAAAGGCGATTTTATCTACAAAGAAAACGACATCCATGGCAATGAAATCATTTCCATAATGTTTGAAATGAAAAATGAATCAGATACAACTGCAACCAAAAAAAGAAATGAAGACTTCTTTAAAGAACTAGACAAAGACAGAGCCGAAAAGAAATGCGAATATGCTGTATTGGTAACCTTACTTGAAGCAGAAAGCGACTATTACAACACCGGTATCGTAGATGTTTCGCACCGATTCCCAAAAATGTATGTGGTGCGTCCGCAGTTTTTTATTCCAATTATAACGCTGCTTCGCAACGCATCTATGAACTCCATGCAATACAAAGCAGAATTGAGTTTGATAAAAAATCAAAATATCGACATCACTAACTTTGAAGACAACATCACTAAATTCAAAGAGGGCTTTGCCAAAAACTACGACTTGGCAAGCAGACAGTTCAAAACCGCCATTGATGAAATAGACAAAACAATGGACCATTTGCAAAAGACAAAAGATGCGCTTCTAGCTTCAGTCAACAACCTTCGATTAGCCAACAACAAAGCGGAAGACTTAACCATTAAAAAATTAACTAACGGAAATCCTACCATGAAAGCGAAGTTTGACGAATTATAAACTTTAAAAGTCAATAAAAAATATATTAAGTTTGTAAAATAATAAATTCTATTTTTATAGAAAATGAAAGACGAAGACAACATTGAGGAAACTAATGATGAATTAGCAGCATCGACTAATGACGAAAGTCTTACTGATGGCTTTGACGATATTGTAACTAAAAGTTCAAACCACTTCTACGAAAACAACGAAAACGCCGACGACACCATTACCAAAGTTACAGGAATGTACAAGGATTGGTTTTTGGATTATGCTTCGTATGTAATTCTGGAGCGTGCCGTTCCTGCCATTGAAGACGGTTTCAAACCGGTACAGCGACGAATTATGCACTCTTTAAAAGAATTGGATGACGGTCGTTATAACAAGGTTGCAAATGTTGTTGGGCATACCATGCAGTACCATCCTCACGGAGATGCGAGTATTGGTGACGCCATGGTTCAAATCGGTCAGAAAGAACTGCTGATTGATTGTCAAGGAAACTGGGGCAACATTCTTACGGGTGATGGTGCCGCAGCTTCGCGTTATATCGAGGCGCGCCTTTCAAAATTTGCCCTCGAAGTTTTGTATTCGCCTAAAATTACTGATTGGGGCGTTTCTTATGATGGGCGTCGTGCAGAACCTAATAATTTACCTGTCAAATTCCCGCTTTTGTTGGCTCAGGGTGCAGAGGGAATTGCAGTGGGACTTTCTACAAAAGTATTGCCGCATAATTTCAACGAACTTATTGACGCTTCAATTAAAATTCTAAAAGGGAAACCTTTCACTATTTATCCTGATTTTCAAACCGCAGGTATTGCAGATATTACCAATTACAACGACGGAATGCGTGGCGGACGTGTTCGTGTGAGAGCAAAAATCGGGCAATGGGATAAAAACACTTTGGTCATTACGCAAATTCCGTATTCAACAAATACAACTACTTTAATTGACAGTATTTTGAAAGCTAATGAAAAAGGCAAAATCAAAATCAAGAAAATTGAAGACAATACCGCTGCCGAAGTAGAAATTCTGATTCATCTTTATCCAGGGGTTTCACCCGACAAGACCATCGATGCGCTTTTTGCATTTACGGCTTGCGAAACCTCAGTTGCACCACTGGGTTGTGTGATTCAAGACAATAAACCTTTGTTTGTTGGAGTTTCTCACATGTTGAAAATTTCTACCGAAAGAACGGTTCAATTATTAAAAAGTGAACTCGAAATTCAGCTTGGGGAACTCGAAGAACAATGGCATTTTTTATCTCTTGAACGAATCTTTATAGAAAACAAAATTTATCGTGATATTGAGGAAGAAACCAGTCGTGAAGGTGTTATTCAAGCGGTTGATAATGGTTTGAAGCCGCATATTCAACACCTCAAAAGAGCCATTACCGAAGCCGATATTCTTCGATTATTGGATATTAAAATCATGCGGATTTCTAAGTTTGACAGCAATAAAGCGCAAGATAAAATTGAAGCGCTTGAAGCCGACATAGAACAAGTAAAATTCGACTTAGAACATTTAATCGACTTTGCGATTGCTTATTTCACAAAGCTTAAAGAAAAGTACGGAAAAGGCAGAGAACGTCAAACAGAACTTCGTGTTTTTGATGATATTGAAGCTACAAAAGTGGTTTTGAGAAACACCAAATTATATGTAAACCGCGAAGAAGGATTTGTAGGAACTGGTTTGAAAAAAGACGAATACGTTACCGATTGTTCCGATATTGACGATGTGATTGTATTTCTTAGAGACGGAAACATGATGGTCTGCAAAGTTGACGAAAAGAAATTTGTGGGCAAAGACATTATTCATGTTGCGATTTTTGACAAAAGCGACAAGCGCACTATCTATAACATGATTTATCGAGATGGAAAATCGGGGCCAACTTATATCAAACGATTCAATGTTTCGGGAGTAACTCGTGATAAATTATATGACTTGACTAATGAAACCAAAGGTTCTCAAATTCTTTATTTTACTTGCAATCCAAATGGGGAAGCTGAGGTAATTACGGTCATTTTAAGACAAATTGGAAGTATCAAAAAACTGAAATGGGATCTTGATTTTGCTACAATTTCGATTAAAGGAAGAACTTCTAAAGGAAATTTGGTCACCAAATATCCCATCAAGAAAATTGAAATCAAAGAGAAAGGCATCTCGACATTATTGCCGAGAAGAATTTGGTTTGATGATACGGTTCAAAAGCTGAACGTTGATGCTCGTGGCGAATTGTTGGGCGAATTTAGACCCAGCGATAAAATTTTGGTCATTTCGCAAACAGGAAAACTGAAAGTGATTACCCCCGAAATTACGACCCATTTTGACGAAGACATGATTGTACTTGAAAAATGGATTCCAGCCAAACCCATCTCGGCTATTTATTATGACGGCGAAAAAGAGCGCTACTACCTAAAAAGATTTTTGATAGAAACCGAAGGCAAAGAAGAAACCTTCATCACCGAACATCCGAATTCACATCTTGAAATTGTGGCGACGGATTATCGACCGATGGCAGAATTGGTTTTTGCTAAAGTAAAAGGTGTTCAAAAAGAAAATCAAATTATAGATTTAGAAGCTTTTATTGCTGTGAAAGGCTTTAAAGCTCTCGGAAATCAATTGACTACAGACAAATTAAAACAAGTCAATTTACTCGAACCGTTGCCATATGAAGTTCCTGTTGAAGAAGTTCCTGAGGCAATTTCTGAAAACTCAGATGATGACGAAATTAATGATGACGCACCAGTTCAGTTAGACGAAGATGGACAAATCACATTATTCTAAAAAGTAAAACCCCAATCGAAATGAATCTTTTGGGGTTTGTTTTTAATCTTCGTCTTCAAAATCTTTATGCCTTAGTTTATCTATTGCTTGAGCAAAAGATATTGTGGCTCTTGAAATAATATCTCGATATTCCTCAATATAATTTTCTCCCATTTCAAACAAATCTGGATAAAATTTTAGGGTCAATTCGTGCAGGGTTTGGTCTATCGAGTCCAGAAATTCTTCGTATTTTATATTCCACAATCTATAATCTTCATCTACAATACTGACAATGTCATCAATGATTTCTTGTTGCTTTTGTTGGGCTTCTGGAGTTTGATTTTGTAGTCTATCACACCAATCATAATGTTTCGTTATATGATTTTCATCCAAACTTTCTAAAAACAATATTATATACTTTTCTATATCGAAGCTTTCGCTTTCTATTACTTTAAAGATTTTGCTGTGTTTTGGACCATAGCCGTGCATATCATTTCTTATTTTATTCAAATAGTTATAGGCAGGCTCGTCGACTGTATAAATAAATTTGAGTAGTTTTTCGTAGGGATATGAAATAGGCATAAAGACTTCGGGAAGGTTGTCTGTTTTGAAAAATATTTTAATGAATATATAGTCATCGCCCGTGTCTTCAATCATATTATTAATTTCATATCTTGTAAATTGTGCTTTCATGGTTTTGATTATCTTTTTGTTGATTTTTTTGATTTAAGTTTCTAAAAAATAACAACCGCAAATTCACAATTTATAGCTCGAAAATCGAATGATATAATTTGCGAATTTGCGGTTGAAGTTTAATCTAATAAAACTGACGGTTTCTTTCTTATCCTGCTGCTGGTGTTTCGGTTTCTGGACCACCGCTTTGGGTGTTATAAATCACGTAGTCGTTATATTTTGCTTCGCTGGTTGTTCTCCAAATATCGCGTCCAGTTTCGGCATATTTAACCACCAAAGCATATAAATTATTTGCCAAAACGGCTCGGTCTTCAGTACTGTTGTCTCGGTTTTTAATAGCATCTCTTTGTTGGTCGATGGCTTCGTCAAAATGAACTATGGTCGCATTAAGACTGTCAATTTTTGCGGCAGTGATGCCTTCAGTAGCCAAGTCGGTTAAATATTTGGTGGCGGTTTTTGAAAGCGATTTGGCATTGCGAACCAAAACGTCATCGGTTTGCTTGGTCAAATCATGGTTGCCAAATTCTCTATATTTGCCCGTTCCTTCGCCAAAAACATTCTTTGCAGCTAACAAAATAGTGCGCATTGGGGTTTCAATGCTCGTCCTAAAATTGTTTTTCGATTGGGTTTTATCCATTTGAATTCCCTGTAGTTGCTCATCCGTCGGAAAATCGTCAAATTGATGAATTGCCTCTTGAAACTCCGCTTTTTTGTCATCATTAAAACCACGATCTGTAAACTCGGGCAGGTCTCTCATTATGTTGCTTAACATAGTATCAGCCAATTGTTTTAAAAATCCGAAAGTGAATCTAAACATCGGTAGGATTGCTTTTTTCTTTGCCATTTTTTTAAAATTTTAATGTTAATAATTGAATTGTTTTACAAACTTAACAAACAAAATTTAAAGAAAAAAGTGTTGCTTTAATTTTTTTTATTCAAAATACTTACTCTTATTTTTTTTTTCATTTCTAATAAAAAAAATATTATTGGGCTATAATTTGTTTTTATCGAATTGAATCAATATTTATATTTTATTTACAAAATAGGAAAGTAAATTGTAAAATTAAGAATATAAAATAATAAATTAGGGAAAAAAATTAAAAATTAAGGGAAGCAAAATGGAACCCTAGGAAAATATAATATTACTCTAGGAAAATAAAATGTTATTCTGTGAAAATAAAATGTTATTCTGTGAAAATAAATATGCGTTTTAGGAAAGTAAATTGTAAAAACAGGAAAGTAAAATCTATAACTTAGAAAATAGATTAATATTTCTGTAGTAATTTATATTATAATTATTGTTATGGAACAAAAACTAAAAAAAATATATTCAAATAATTCCAAACCTTTATTTTGAAATGTTATTTTTACAACCAAATATTTCATATCATGATTAGAAAAAACATAGTATTAGTTGCCGTTTTGAGTTCTATGGGCCTTTTTGCTCAAGATGATTTAATAAAAAAAGTAATTGGCAATGCCTCAATTCAATCTGAATTCATTTTTAAAGACGTTATTAATCTTGACAACACCTCTGTCAAGAATCAAGGATCGGCAGGAACGTGCTGGAGTTATTCTGGCAATTCTTTCCTGGAATCAGAAATGATGCGCATGGGCAAAAAACCCGTTGACATTGCCGAGATTTTCACTGCCAGACAAATTTATCTCGGAAAAGCCCGCAATTACATATTGTTTAATGGCAATTTAAGCATTGGCGATGGTGGCGAACTGCATGATGTTATGAATGTTTTAAAACGCAACGGAGCGATGCCGCAACAGGCCTACACACTCGAAGATTATGGAAAAGGAGCCGTTAAAGCCAGCGAAATGCAAAATCATCTGAAAGAAATTTTGGATAATTTTATTAAAAATCCGAAAAATAAAGAGGCAACTTGGACATCTGAAGTTAAAAATTATCTTGACGAAAAACTCGGAAAATTACCTGAATCGTTTGACTATAACGGAAAAAAATATACACCTCAATCTTTTGCCAAAGAGGTTATAGGCATCAATCCGGATAATTATATTGAACTTTCTTCTTATGCCGATAGTCCGTATTATGAAAAAATGGTAATGCCAGTTCCTGATAATTGGAGTTATGACCAGCTCTATAACGTGCCGATGAACTCGATTACGTCGATTATTGACCATGCGCTGTCAAAAGGATATACGGTGGCGTGGGCTACAGATGTTTCTGAACCTTATTTTTCTTGGAAAAATGGGGTGGCACATGTTCCAAATTTGGATTTATATAACATTACAGACGAACAAAAGAAAACCATTTTTAACGGCCCGATTCAAGAAAAACCAATTACCGAAGAGCTGCGTCTAGACGGACTTTATACATTATTCACCACCGATGATCACGGAATGCACATTGTGGGTCTGGCAAAAGACCAAAACGGAAAAGAGTATTATAAAGTAAAAAATTCTTGGGGAGCAACCAATGATTATAAAGGATATCTTTATGTAACCAAGGCCTATGTTCAGTTAAAAACTACGGCAATATTGCTTCACAAAAATGCGTTGCCAAAGTCTGAAAGAACAAAATTGAAAGTTTAAATTTTTCAATAACAAACCTCAATTGAAATTATCTTTTGGGGTTTGTTTTTTTATCTTAAACTCGCTAAACTCTGTTCTATCGTGCTAATCTTTGCCAAAGCATCTGCCTCTTTTTGACGTTCGATTGCCAGTACTTTCTCTGGTGCACCGTTTACAAATTTTTCGTTAGACAATTTTGCCTGAACAGATTTTAAAAATCCTTTAGTATAATTGAGTTCTTCTGTCAGTTTTGCAATTTCATCTTCTACATTTATTGCCCCAACAATCGGAATAAAATATTCATTTGATTTTGCTCTAAAG
>CAIXNQ010000114.1 GCA_903920835.1 uncultured Bacteroidota bacterium
CAGGTGCAATCTGCACCGCCAACGCAGTCTTCTCCGCAGGCGCAGTTCTGGTACTACTGCAGCAATCCTGCAGGGTACTACCCTTACGTACCCAATTGCTCAGTGGATTGGCAAAAAGTACCAGCAAACCCTGCTCAGCCACAGCAATAATTTTGAATTAATTTTATTTAGGAGATTAAGATGAACATGAAATATTTATTATCAGCAGTATCCGTTTTAGCTGTTTTGGGTTGTTCAAATGCATATGCTCATGAAGGCCATGATGCAAATAAAGAAGACAGAATGCGTGAAGCATTTGAACAGGCTGACACTAATAAAGATGGAAAAATCAGCCATGAAGAATTCCGTATTGCGCATGAAAAACGCGGTGAAGAAATGTTTAAGAAAATGGATGCCAACGGTGATGGTTTCATTGACGCAGCTGAACGCAAGGATTTTCATGAAAAAATGCGCGAGCATCGTCATGAACACCAAAAAGAGTGGAAACATAAAACCAAAGATGAAGGTGCAATAGTTAACGAAACTAAGTAGATTTTTTGACACGAACCTTCTGAAAAGTAGTTAATTCCAACAAAAAACCACACATCAGATCTGCATTGAAATTTTGGACGAAAAAAGGGCTACGTTTTCACCTAGCCCTTTCTTTTTATTGGTGGGCTGTGCGGGGATCGAAAAAACGACAAACGGATTAAAATTTAACTCAGCGCAAAACAAAGCCGGTTTATTTTATGCCCTAATTTATGCCCAGATAATATCACGTCCCTTTAACCTTCGAGAATAAGGCTTCCAGGCGATAATCTAACATAAAAAACTAATTGGAAAAGTAGCACCCTCTAAGACGCTTACTGTGTGTGATTTTTAACGCGAGGACTGAGCAATCAACAACAAGATGACAAATTACTTTAACAATTAACTATAAGTCATTGATTTTAAATGGTGCCCGGGGCCGGAATCGAACCGGCACGTCCTTGCGAACGAGAGATTTTAAGAACAGTAAGCCCACTGCAACGCCAGTAAAATCAATAGTCTTAGCTTGGTAGTAAATCGTGTGCAACAAAATGTGCAACGATAAAGTACCTATTTTTCTACAAAATCTCTAATCTTTAGTAGTTATTGTCTTATGTAGTCCAAAATAAGCCAAAAATAGGCGTTTTTTGCTACAAATTTAGGCTGTGTGCAACAGACTGCGTAACGCTTAACTTACTGTTTATAAATTAAAACCTTATACACTACGCAAAGTTTTTTGTGCTGTTTGAATTTGTTGCATAGCTTTTTGCTTTTTTTGTGCGTCTTTTTCTGTTTTAAGCTGCATATTAACACGCTCTTTTTGTTGCTTAAGTGTGTTGATTTTAGCTTGCTGTGGAGTAGTTGGTTTAGTTGTAAATTCGTAAAATCTCATACTAGTATTTATTAGCTTCCTTCTCATTAACCCACGCCATTACTTTACTTAATCGCCATACGCTAGTGCGTTTAGATAAGTGTATAGGTTTAGGGAAGTTATCATTAGCAATTAAAACGTAGATAGTGCTTTTACCTAATCCAATTATAGTTATTAATTCTTTAAGCCTAACAAATCTGTCTTCGCCCATCCCTAGCCTTTCTTGTGCGTATGTGACGGTATGTAGTTTTTAACCATTAGTCACATACCGTCAAAAATACCGTAAATTATTTTTCCTTAACTAACACTTTGTATAAACAAGCGTGGGCTGACTTATGACATTGTTTCTGCCATACATAGCTTCTAACTGTAGTTTTGCCTTGTAAGCGTCTGTAGCTTGCACAACAACATTGGTTGTCGTTGTTGTATTAGTTGTTACGTTTAACTTAACTATCGCTTTATATGTATTCATATCTATTTGTCCTCACGCTAAATTAATAATGCTAGCGTCTGCTAGTGCCAATTCCTACCTCTATTTCTGCATTAAAAAAACACAATTGGTTTTCTAATTATTTTCATTGTTTAAGTGCAAGCATAAATATTTATATGCAAACACTTATTAAAAAAGAAACAAAACAATTCTTAAATACCTACGCACCCTATTGCACACACGCACTGACATTACAGATGCATTTACACACATTAAATGCAACGGAAAGAAGAATGGATAAGTTAAATGAGTGTGCTGTAAGAACAACTAGGCAATTTATTAGTAGGCTTGCATATAAAGCATTTGGTAACGGGGCAAAAAATAAGCCCAATCTTTACCATCCGTTAGTTATTACAGCAATTGAAGGCACACAAAATACATATGATAAAAACAAATCACTACATGCACACATAGCACTAGGCAACATACTTACGGCACAGTCAAAAATTAAAACAGAAGAACAACTAAGACAAATTATTAGAGAAGCATGGCTAGCAACAGATTATGGCAAAGACGACATAGATATAAAGACAATGCAAAACAATGGTTGGATTACATACATAACTAAAGAGATGCAAAACGGCAACATGGAGTGTGTGAGTTGGGAAAATACACACACGCCAAATGCTGCGTTATTTGATTGACAGAAGGTTGTTAAGTAACGAGACGGTACAAAGCTAATTACGGGACGGTGGTTAGTTACTTTGTGCTGTTTGTTATTTATGTAATCACCTAAATATAAAAACAAAGGTTTTAAGTAATAGCTTTGGTTTGTTACTTAAAGACAACTTAACTTATTGATTAATGGATACAAGATGAACTTAAAGGACACATTAAAAAGAATGGTAGGAAAAATAAAACAAAGAAAATATGCTGCTAACACTGATAAACATTGTTATAAAGGACTAAAGATGAAACAAGCACGTGTGTTAAAAGATAAAGAACTAGATGCTTTATTTAGATATGTAGCAACACGTAAGTATGCTGCACGTGACAGAGCAATATTAGCTTGTACGTATTTTGGTGGCGCACGTATAGGAGAAGTTGCAGCGCTAAAGATTAAAGATGTGTTGGCAACAGATGGCACTATTAAATTAGAAGCTAACTTAACAGCAGAACAAACTAAAGGTAAGTACGGCAGAACGATTGTACTAAGTGACAAGTTACGTAAAGAACTTATGGACTACTTACTAACTAGGTTTAGTAAAAAGGAGTTATTTGCACTAGCATACAGCGATGTAATTAATAAGCCGTTATTTGTTACGCAGAAGAGTGATGGTTTTAACGCAAATACATTGTGCTACACAATACACATGTTATATAAAAATGCAGGATTTTTAGATGGTTGTAGTACGCATAGCGGAAGACGGAGTTTTTTAACTAACTTAAGTGCTAAGGGCGTGGCGTTAAAAGTGATGATGGAGTTAGCGTCGCATAGACAGGCACAAACTACAATGCGTTATATTAATGTAACTACAGATATGAAACGTGCAGCTGTGGGATTATTATAGAACATATGTGTATGTAAAATTAATTGCCTACGTACTTACCGTTCTTATTATTAAAAGCACGTTCTACTTCTTGCATAGTAGGTGCACTACTTCTATCTCTATTTTTAATTAACCCGATATTATCTGCAATAAAATACAAGACAATAATAATAAGTAATGAAATTAAAAACTTCTTCATTGTTATTTAAATACAAGTATTAATAACATTACCAAAATTGCATATAAAGCAAACTTATAACGCTGATGAAAATGTGCAGTAGCAGC
>CAIXNQ010000115.1 GCA_903920835.1 uncultured Bacteroidota bacterium
AACCAGACAAATAAAATTTTCCATAATCTAAATTATTTTCTTTACGAAATTCTAAACATTCTGCAGTCGCAAAACTTCGAGGTTTAAAACTTTGAGAGCTTTCCCAATTGGATGAATAAAGTCTGAAATTATTTATTTTATTTTTTTCGCGGAGCGGAAAAAAAGAGTTAGCAGTCCGAAAATTGTTTTTTGCCTTCATGGTTCTAAGTAATCTACTGAAAGGCCAGAGAAAATTTTCTGGCTTTTTTCTTTGGGGAAAATCGTGGAAAGCTTAATTCATTACGAATTTAATTTAGTCGAAGCTTTAATCATCTACCAACTCAACCATTAAAGCCTCGACTAAAAGCCTAGTAAAAATGAACACCTCCCTGTTGTAGAAATTTAAACACGACGTTTTTTTGGTGGTCGACATCCGTTATGTGGAATAGGCGTGACGTCACGAATTAATGTGATACCAATACCAGCAGCTTGAATAGCACGTAAAGCTGTTTCACGTCCCGACCCCGGACCACTTACCATAACTTCTACTCTACGTAATCCTTGTTCCACTGATTGACGAACTGCTGCTGTTGCTGCTTCTTGAGCAGCAAAAGGTGTACTTTTTCTTGCTCCTTTGAAACCGCATGCTCCTGCTGAAGACCAAGAAATAACATTTCCAGTTGGGTCTGTTACTGTAACTAATGTATTATTAAAAGTTGCTCGAATATGAACAACACCTGTTTGAATTTTTTTCTTTGTGGAATTTGATCGGGGTGATATATTTTTTTTGCCAGCTGTTCCCGGTTTTTTTGGACTTTTTGCCATAATAATAAATTGTAGTTATTCAATCTTCGATTTTGTAATTGTTTTTTGTTCGTTGTATACGATGAACAAAGCTTAAAGCCAAAACTAATTTCGACTGAATCCAAAACTAAATCGTAAATTGTTCTTTATCGATCTGCGGTTGAGTCTTTTTTGTTTCCGTTTTCAGCTTAGCTGAAAACGGAAACAAAAAAGACTCAACCGCCTTCGTCTAAAAATTAATCGTATCTGAAATATTAGTGCCTGCGACTAAAAATTCATTTCTGCAAGTTGTACTTTTTCGAATTGTTTTTTCTTTAAAACTAAGAAAATTTGTGCAATTGCTACTGTTGTAAAGAAAACAATTAATCCTTGTACGCGTGCTGGGTTTTGAAGAACAATTTCAGTTTCTGCTTGTCCAAATCCACCAACGTTTGGATTATTAGTTAAAGGTTGATCCGCTGTAATCGTTTGACCATTTGTCACAAGAAGATTTGGTCCAGCTGGAATTGTTTCTTGTACTGATGTACCATCGGCTTTTTGAATTGTAATTACTGAACTTCCATCAGTTCCTGTCGTTACTGATTGAATAAGACCAGAGGCTGGCGAGTTGTAAACGGTGTTATTACTTTTTTTGCCGTCAGGGTAAACTTGGCCGCGACCGCGGTTTGCACCTAAATAAATTGGATAGTTTAAATATTTTACATTTTTATCCGTTTCAGGGTCTGGAGAAAGAATAGGGAAAATCATTTCACTATATTTTTTCCCAGGTACTGGTCCTACAACAATAATATTTGAACGATTTTCACTATATGGTTGGAAATATAATTTTCCAACACGTGTTTTCATTTCTTCTGGAATTCTTTCTGTCGGAGCAAGTTTAAAACCTTCTGGTAAAACTAAAACTGCACCAACATTAAGAGGACCTTTTTTTCCATTTCCTAAAACTTGTTGAACTTGTTGGTCGTATGGAATTTTGATAACCGCTTCAAAAACAGTATTTGGTAAAACTGATTGTGGAACTTCAATATCAACTGGTTTTTGTGCTAAATGACAATTTGCACAAACAATTCGACCGGTAGCTTCTCTAGGATTTTCATATCCTTGTTGTGCATAAACAGGATATGCTGAACTTGGTTCAACTACAATAAATTGTAATAATAGGCCAAAAACAGC
>CAIXNQ010000116.1 GCA_903920835.1 uncultured Bacteroidota bacterium
ATATGACTATTCCATTTATGACATGGACGGGAATATTTTTTTAATCATCTGCAACATGTTGCTGAAAGCTTGTCAGCGTACATTTAACCGAGGTTGTATAGATGATTTATTTTGAGAATATTAATTAATAATTCCAAAACAGAGATACTCCTATTTGTGATTGAAAATAAAACTAAATTATACAGCAAGACAGACTTTAGTTTTATTAAATATTAAAGCCCGACTCCCTTTTAAAGCCCGCCAAGAAACAACATGGTATCTACATTGTCGGCATAATCCGAAAGCTGTGGTTGCTGTGTGGCACCAAAAGCAATGCTGTTGTCGATAATTCCGTTTGAAACCACACATTGAATCTGGTCTGCATCTGAAATTAGTTTGATTTTTACAAAATCTATCGTGTCATAAAATTCATAAAACACACTAGAAATTGGTGACGAATAGCTGCTGTCTTCTTTAATAGTCAAGAAACCATTGTCAAGTAATTTATAGTTACTCATCAAGAAAACAGCTTTGTTGTAGTCATAATTATTGGCATATTTTTCATAATGAATGATGTCTTGATACTGATAAATGGCTTCAAAAAAAGCAGTAAAATCATAGTCTTTTGGCACAAAAAGTTTAGAAACAGAGCGACAACCCAACCCAAAATATCTAAATATATCTTCGCCCAGCGCAATGAGTTGTTCGTTAGTTTCGCTGCCGTCTAAAACCGCAACTGAGTTTCTGTTTTTACGAATAATGCTAGGTTTGTCTCTAAAATAATAATCAAAATAGCGCGCAGTATTGTTGCTTCCTGTGGCAATAACGGCATCGAAATCGGTTAGTTTTCCGTCAGTAAATGTTATAAAGTTGGCAAGTTTTGGGTTGACCGCAATTAAATATTTTGCTAAGAACGGCAATAAATGTTGGTCGTTTGAAGACGTTTTTACTACCACACGATGACCAGAAAGCACCACCGACATAAAATCATGAAAACCTACCAGCGGAATATTTCCTGCTAGAATCAATCCAATATTTTTAGGTTCAGATACTGTAAAAGTATATTCAGAAAGCCATTTGTCGAGTTGTGCTTCGGATAAAGAAGATGCCCATGATTGAACCGCAAAATAAACTTGTTCGGGCGTGTACCAACCATTATGCGATTGCGAAAGCAGAATTAAATTAATGAAATCATCATAAAACAAATCGTTGTTTAGAACCGATTCATTTTTTTGTGAATTTGTTTCAGAAAATTGTTTTAGAAAAGAACCCAATTCTACAAAACATTTTTTTTTCTCGCTTTGCAACATAAGTAACTTGTTTATGATTAGTTTTGATTGTAATTTTGCGCAAAAATAAGGCTTATTTAGTCAAAAGACACAAAGTCATAATGTCAAAAGATTATAAAATCTATGAAATTACGATTGTTTTACCCAAAGACTTTTTAAACTTTAATTCATTTCAATCTTTAAGACATAAACAAATGGCAATAATAATAACAGACGAATGTATCAATTGTGGTGCCTGCGAGCCCGAATGTCCGAACACAGCAATCTATGAAGGAGCTGATGATTGGCGTTATAAAGACGGCACAAAACTAAAAGGAAAACTAATCCTTCCAGACGGCACCGAAGTTGATGCAGACGAACCACAAACCCCAATTTCTGACGATGTTTATTACATTGTTCCCGGAAAATGTACCGAATGCAAAGGCTTCCATGACGAACCGCAATGCGCAGCTGTTTGCCCAGTTGATTGTTGCATTCCAGATGTAAATCACGTTGAATCCGAAGAAACACTGCTGAACAGGCAATCATTTTTACATAATCATTAATATCAAATCCCTTTTCAAAAGGGATTTTCTTTTAGTTTAAACTTAAAAAAATAAGTCCGATTGTTAAAAAACGATTAGTTATTGTTAAGTTTGTATTTCGTTATTCGTCGGTTATGAATAAATTAGTACTCTTTTTTCTGTTTTCTTGCTTTTCTGTTTTTGCACAAAACAAAGAAATCAATGTTGTTTTTAAAGATGCGCAAACCAATCTTCCAATAGAAGATGTAGCTGTTTATGTTTTAAAAACAAAGCTAAATTATGTGAGCAATGTGCAAGGAAAAGTAACTTTTATCTGTAACGAATCTTCAATAATAAAAATTTCAAATTCGGCTTATATTTCTCAAACGCTTAAATCGGCTAATTTAAAAGAGCCAGAAAATATTATATTTTTAAAGAAAAACAGTAGCGATCTCGACGAAATCATTCTCACAAAACAACATCCACAACAAATATTAAAAGGCATTGTTGCTAATTCAATTTCAAAACTATCCGTCCCCGCAAGATTAAAAGTCTATTCAAGAGAATTTTTTAAGCTAAATGGAGCTTATAATTATTACAACGACGGATTGATTAATTTTCAAATTTCGGGCAAAGACAAGAATTATGAAACTACAATTCTTGTAGATCAAAATCGATCTTATGGATTAATTGAACAAGCTGTAGAAAATGATTTGCTGGGCTATAACTTGAACGATATTATGAAAAACTATTATAGTTTTAAATACATCAACCCAATTTTAGAATCAAGTGCAAAGAAAGACTATGATTTTATTATTAAATCAAACGCCACAAACACCGATTATTATACCATGCTCATCACGCCGCTTGACGAAAACAAATCAATGCGCGACGATGTTCAAATTGTATATGACAGAAAAAGAAAAATAATTCTAGAAATCAGCACATTTTTGTCGCCAGTGACGCTATCTAAAATTAAAGATAAAAAATCAGACGGGTCAAAAAATATTTTTAAATCAATGTTTAAAGCTGTTTATAAAATTCAAGGCGACAATTATTATTTGCTTTCGTCCAAAGAAGAAATTGGTTTTGACCGCATGCAAAAGAAACAAACCAAATCAATTGAAGTTAGAAATTATCTAGTAACTACAAACTTTAGCAATCAAAAGTTGACCTATAAAGAGAACGAGGTTTTTAAAGACAAAACCTTGCTAAATAAAAAAAATGTTATTATAACGGATTATTGGAACAACTCTGGAATTACTGCAACAGAAGAAGAACAAGAAATAGTCAATAAACTAGAACAAGAAAACTAGCCAATTGCAAACCTCAGCACGATACAAATTTTCCTGAATTTTTAGATTAATAAAAGTATATTTGCACTCGTTTAAATAAAAAAATAGTGCTAATAATTTATTGTTAGACATAAAACCACGAGAATGAAAGCAGGAATTGTAGGATTACCAAATGTTGGAAAATCAACTTTATTTAATTGTTTGTCAAACGCAAAAGCACAAAGTGCCAACTTTCCTTTTTGCACCATCGAGCCTAATATTGGCGTAGTAAATGTTCCAGACCCACGAATCGTTCGTTTGGAAGAATTAGTAAAACCAGAGCGTGTTCAAATGGCTACTGTAGATATAGTCGATATTGCAGGCTTGGTCAAAGGTGCCAGCAAAGGCGAAGGTCTGGGCAATCAATTCCTAGCAAATATAAGAGAATGTAACGCTATTATTCATGTTTTACGTTGTTTTGATAACGACAATATTGTTCATGTTGATGGAAATGTAAACCCAATCCGTGACAAAGAAACCATCGACATAGAACTTCAACTGAAAGACTTAGAAACAGTTGAAAAAAGATTAGAAAAAGTAAATCGTGCAGCTAAAACCGGCAATAAAGAAGCACAAGTAGAAAAAGCATTTTTAGATCGAATTAGAGAAGCACTACTTCAAGCCAAATCTGCTCGAACAGTAGCTCCACAAAATGCAGATGAAGAAGCACTGATGGAAGATTTTCAATTAATAACGACAAAACCTGTGCTCTATGTTTGCAACGTTGACGAGGGTTCAGCAGCAACTGGCAATGCCTATGTTGATCAAGTTAGAGAATTAGTAAAAGACGAAAATGCCGAAGTAATTGTGCTCGCTGTAGGCACCGAAGCAGATATTACAGAACTAGAAACCTATGAAGAACGACAAGTTTTTCTTGAAGACATGGGACTTACAGAACCTGGATCGGCAGTATTGATTAGAGCAGCCTATAAACTTTTAAAACTTCAAACTTATTTCACCGCCGGCGTAAAAGAAGTCCGCGCTTGGACAATAAACATTGGCGACACTGCACCAAAAGCAGCTGGCGTTATCCACACCGATTTTGAAAAAGGTTTTATTCGTGCAGAAGTAATTGCATTTGAAGATTTTTCAACCTTTGGCTCAGAAGCAAAAGTAAAAGAGGCAGGAAAACTTAGAGTAGAAGGAAAAGAATATATCGTTAAAGACGGCGATGTAATGCACTTTAGATTTAATGTATAACAAAGCCAAAAGTCGATATTCAATAGTTTAAATTCGGAAAAGAATGTCAATCGATGGTTGTTTAACTAGAAAGCATCTCACAATTTACAACTTCGTAAGAAAATAAAAAAGTCGGGATGACTGGATTCGAACCAGCGACCCCTAGCACCCCATGCTAGTACGCTACCAGGCTGCGCTACATCCCGAAAAATTTCAAATGCAAATATATAATAGTACTAATCATCTGCAAAAGTTTTTAGTTAAATATAGAATTAGAAATCAAACAAAGTTGACAAACAATCGAATAAAAGCAAACTAGCAACAAACTTTTTATTAAATGAATTTTATTTTAAAAAATCATGAACTTACTTGTTTAAGACAATAAAGTTTGTATATTTGCAATCTAAACAGCGCGGGATAGAGCAGTAGGCAGCTCGTCGGGCTCATAACCCGAAGGTCACAGGTTCGAGTCCTGTTCCCGCTACTAGAAACCCAGCAATTGCTGGGTTTTTTGCTTTAATAAACTAAAGTTATTATCTATTAATTTCATTTATTGTTTAGTAAGTTATTTCTAATGAAAGCCAAATTCCTTAATTATATAGAAAATCTTCAAGACCAAATCACTTCAAAACTTGAAGAAGTTGATGGCGTTGCTCTATTTCGAGAAGATGTTTGGGAACGAACCGAAGGCGGTGGAGGAAGAACTAGAGTTGTTGAAAACGGACAAGTTTTTGAAAAAGGAGGCGTAAATATTTCTGCCGTTCATGGCAAATTACCCGAAGCAATGCAAAAAATGTTCAACGTTGGTGAAGCCGACTTTTTTGCCTGCGGATTAAGTTTGGTAATTCACCCAAAAAGCCCTATGGTTCCAACGGTTCATGCCAATTGGCGGTATTTTGAGATGTATGATAATGACGGAAAAACAATCAACTCTTGGTTTGGCGGCGGACAAGATTTAACGCCCTATTATTTGTTTGAAGAAGATGCGATTCACTTTCATCAAATCTGTAAAAACGCTTGCGACAAACACAATCCCGATTTTTATCCAAAGTTCAAAACTCAATGTGATGACTATTTTTGGAATGCGCATCGAAACGAAGCTCGTGGTATTGGTGGTTTGTTTTTTGATTATTGTAAAGCAAATGACAACATGAAAATTGAAGATTGGTTCAATTTTGTTGCCGAAGTTGGTAATAGTTTTCTTGAAGCTTATGTGCCAATTGTTGAAAAAAGAAAACATCTTGATTATAACGAATCACAAAGAAATTGGCAAGAAATTCGTCGTGGTAGATACGTTGAATTTAATTTAGTTCACGACAAAGGCACTTTGTTTGGTTTGAAAACAAACGGAAGAATAGAGAGTATTTTAATGTCTTTGCCGCCTCATGTGCAGTGGGTTTATGACCACCATCCCAAATTCGGAAGTCCAGAAGAAGATTTAATAAAAGTATTGATGAGTCCAAGAAAATGGATATAATAATTTGTAGATTATACACTTTTGTGAAAAAATAATAATGTTTTAATTGGCATACTAAATAATTTAGTAATTCGTTCCTAATTTTCACACAAAATAGATCACTCAAAAGTGGAATACAATTAAACAATAGATACTTTAAGAAATTATTAAATTATCTCGAACTTCATTTTTCTATAAGTAATTCTATTGTTTTTGATATTAGTCTTGCCAAAAAAGTTATAAAAAATTCAATTTAAACTAAAAAAATCCGACCCATAATTAATGAGTCGGATTTTTTTGTTCAAGAGAAGCCTTATTTTTTGATGGTCATTTCTTCAACAATATGCTTTGCTCCAGCATATTTATCGATTACCCAAAGCACATATCGAATGTCAACGTTGATGGTTCTTTGCAATTTGTTGTCAAAAATAACATCTCCCGCCATTGCTTCAATATTTCCGTCAAAAGCAAGTCCAATCAACTCTCCTTTTCCGTTCAAAACTGGCGAACCAGAGTTTCCGCCCGTAATGTCGTTATCGGTCAAAAAGTTCAGGTGAAGCGAACCGTCTTTATCGGCATATTGTCCGTAGTCTTTGTTTTTATTCATTTCTAAAACACGGGCTGGCAAGTCAAATTCTTCATCGCCTTTTTTGTATTTTTTAACCTGACCTGCAAGCGTGGTGTAGTTGTTAACCACAGCATCATTTCTTTTATCTGCTGGGAGTGAACGAACTTTTCCATAAGTCAATCGCAAAGTCGAATTGGCATCTGGATATTTAATTGTCCCGATTTTTGATTCTCTAAGACCTTCAACCAACAATCTATAAGCAGCACCAAAATCATTTTGTGCCTTTGCAATCTCATCTGATTTTGAAGCAAAATGCGTCAATAAATCGTTAGATAATGCATAAAGCGGATCGCTGGCCAATAAGCTTTCGGAAGGGTAATCTAGAAACGCTTTTACTTTATCTAAAGAAGAAAAAAGACTCAAATCGATAGCGGCACTAACTTCTTTAGAAAAATCATTTCCGTTTGCAGCAGCCATTTTTTCTACCATTGGTGCCATTTTATAGCCCGTAGATTTTGTAGCATATAGTTTTAATTGTGCGGCAAGAAGGTCTTTCTCGGCAGGGATATGAAGGTCTTTAAAAAACTCTGTTGCCATTTCTATAATTTGTGGTGCTGCAGTTTTTCGTTTTGCCGCATCAGCTTTAGTGTAATTTTCTAATTGTTTGCCTAAAGTTCTTGCAATGGCACCAAAAGATGTAGTTCTAAAAAGTTGTTGCAAATAGTTGTCATGACGTGCTTTTTCATTGGTTAAGCCATAAAACTTATTGATGTTAGCAACCACATTTCCATATTTAGTTACGTTTGCTGGCTTTTGAGCCCATTTGTCAAATTTAGCTTCTTGTTCAGCTTTTGCTTTTGCAGTTCCAAATTTGGTTAAAGCATCAATCATTCCTTGACGATTTTTCCAGTAATTGGCTGTCGAAGCATATTTTGATGCATAAACCAAGCGCAATGCTGAGCTTTGATCCATATATTTTTTCATAGCGTCCATTCCCGTTTTAGCACCTTCAACCCAAGCTGGATAAGCAAACTTTACGTTTTGTTCGATTCCGCCTGCCGGCATCCATCTATTGGTTCTTCCTGGATAACCAAGAATCATAGCAAAATCACCTTCTTTAACGCCTCCTAAATTTACAGGAAGATAATGTTTTGGTTGCAACGGCACGTTTGAAGCAGCATATTCTGCTGGGTTTCCGTCTTTGTCTGCATAAACTCTAAACATTGAGAAGTCAGCAGTGTGTCGTGGCCATTCCCAGTTGTCGGTATCTCCACCAAATTTTCCTAGGCTTTCTGGCGGAACTCCAACCAATCGAACGTCTTTGTAATCTTGATATACGAAGTAATAAAATTCATTTCCTTGAAAGAATGAACGCACCGAAACGGTATATTTTCCGCCTTCATTGTTTTCTTTTTCAATTAATGCAATTTCTTGGTTGATGGCTTTTTCACGTTCTGCCTCCGACATTTTATCGTTTAATTTTGCCAAAATTCGTTTCGACACATCGTCCATACGAACAAAAAAACGAACATAAAGGCTTGATGGTTTTTTCTCTTCGCTACGGTTGGCAGCCCAATAGCCGTCTTTCAGATAATTTTTGTCGGCACTCGATAGTTCAGCAACAGCGTCGTAACCACAGTGGTGGTTGGTGAGCACTAACCCGTCTTTTGAAATGATTTCGGCAGTGCACCCACCGTTAAACTGAACTATTGCGTCTTTCAAACTGTGGTGATTGATGCTGTAAATTTCTTCAGAAGTTAGCTGAAGTCCCATTTTTTGCATGTCGCGATGGTTCAACCTTTCAAGAAACATTAAAAACCACATTCCTTCGTCGGCTTTCATACTCATTGGGAGCAGCATTATTGCCGAGAGGATAATTACAATACTTTTTTTCATAGTTAAATTTATTTTAGTGATGCGAATATAATTTTTTTTTGATAAACCAAACTGTTTTTGACAATAATCTAAAAAAATAAAGAAAAGATATTGATTCTGTTTTATCTGAACAAGTAGCAATAATACTGGCTTCATTAATTTGATTTTACTGAGCTATTAAAAAATATCCTTAAAATCATTCAGAAACCTTTCTGGTCTTTCGGAAAGTTCCGACGTCATGCCGTTCATGGTTTCCGCTGTTTCGGAAAGCTCCACCGTCGTGCCATTTATGGTTTCCGCCGTTTCGGAAAGTTCCACCGTCATGACGTTTATGGTTTCCGCCGTTTCGGAAAGCTCCTCCGTCGTGCCGTTCTTGATTTCCGCCCGCCAGGAAGGATGTAATTTTATCAATAAATTATGTTTCTACTCTATTAGTGTGTGTTTTTTGTTAAAATTTAATTTTCTTTATAAAAAAATTTTGTTCAATTAAAATTTTTTTTATCTTCGTTATGAGAAAAAAATGTTCATTTTTATAATTTTAATTGATTTTATTATGATTGACGCAATTGATTTAAAAAATTTAAGAAATGCAGAATATCTTCAACTAACAAAAGATTTCTGCACCATTGTTAGTGCTAATGACCCAGCTGTGTTGCAAGTAGTGCCGCAACACGCCGCTTTAGTGACAAAAACCACCGAGCTGGAAGTTTTGTTTAAAACTGCCACGGCAAACCCAATTACGAAAGAGTTGGTAGAAATAGACGAACAAAGAGACCAAGACATTAACGGAATTACTGCCGTAGCTAAAGGATATATTTATTGTTTTGATGCTACTATTAGTAATGCTGCTAAGTTGATTGTAGAAAACTTGGGGTTATATGGATCTGGTATTGCGGTTCTAAATTTTCAAGCAGAAACTGCTACCCTAAACAGTATTGTGAACGATTGGGAAACTAAACCAGAACTAGTTGCAGCTTTAACAACTTTAAATTTAATTTCATGGCGTGACCATTTGAAAACTGTCAACAATAATTTTAACACAAAATATATTGAAAGAACTCAAGAATATGGTGCTGCCAGCCCAGAAACAATAAAGTTGAAAAGAGAAGAAACCAATGCGGTTTATTATCAATTGAGAAGTTTTATTGATGCCTTTAGCGTGGTGAACAGTAGCGTTGCAGCTTATGCAACCACCATCAACGAACTCAATGCTTTGATTGCACAATACAATACCTTGCTTTCAAAAAGACAGTCAACTATCTTGCCTAATAGTCCATCGGCATAGGGATTGATCCTAGTAAAGCTGGCAATTATTTCAAAAAAAACTACAACATTTAGTTGTAGTTTTTTTTAGTTTGAAAAAAAGAAAACCAACCCAATTTAGATTAAAATTATTTGAGTAATATTGTTTTGTCTCGTAGAAATTATTATGTTGTTAGAAAAAAAACACGAACCGTTTGTTTGGTCTGGTCAAGAGATTTATATCCTTTCTACTTTTTTATCTTAATTGATTTGAAATATTTGAAAACATTGTTCATTTCTTGAATCGAAACGAAATAAAAGGCGCGCTATTTTAAATTCAATCTAAATAATAGCGAAAAGGTTGTAGTTAATAGTATTTTGCTTTAGTTTTGTGTGATTTTTAAAAAAACATAAATACACATGGCAAATTCTGCATTATTGAAGTCGTCAATAGCCAAAAAAGTGGCAATGGCGCTTTCGGGGTTGTTTTTAATAACCTTTCTATCACTTCATTTTTTTATTAATTTAACCTCTGTTTTTAGTCCTGATTTTTTTAATGAAGCTTCACAATTTATGGGCTACAATCCATTAATTCAATTTGTGATGCAGCCAGTTTTGATAGCAGGAGTTGTATTTCATTTTGTAATGGGAATGGTTCTAGAATTACAAAACAGAAATGCGCGCCCAATTGGGTATGCAAAATATAACGGAGCAGCAAACTCATCTTGGGCATCAAGAAACATGATTATTTCAGGACTTGTGGTCTTGGCATTTCTTGGTTTACATTTTTATGATTTTTGGGTTCAAGAAATCACCTATAAATATATAGAATCAAACGTGATTGACGAAACAAGATATTACCCAGAATTGGTTGCCAAATTTGAAAGCCCAATAAGAACAGGATTGTATGCAATATCATTCGTTCTTTTATCACTTCACTTATGGCACGGCTTTAATTCGTCGTTTCAATCGGTTGGATTTAATAATAAATACTCAAAAGGATTACATAAACTTGGATATGCATTTGCAATTGTTGTTCCATTTGGGTTCATATTTATTGCTTTATTTCATCATTTTTTCAATAATTAATTAGTTAGTAATAATGAAGCTAGATTCAAAAATACCAGAAGGACACATTTCTCAGAAATGGACCGATTATAAAGATCATTTAAAATTAGTTGCCCCAAACAATAGACCCAAAATAGATATTATTGTTGTAGGAACTGGCTTAGCAGGAGCTTCGGCTGCTGCTTCACTTGGCGAAATGGGGTACAATGTTAAAGCTTTTTGTTTTCAAGATTCCCCACGAAGAGCTCATTCAATTGCAGCTCAGGGAGGAATTAACGCAGCTAAAAATTATCAAAATGACGGAGATAGTATTTTCAGATTATTCTATGATACTATCAAAGGAGGAGATTATAGAGCCCGTGAAGCAAACGTTCACCGTTTAGCAGAAGTTTCTGGAAATATAATTGACCAATGTGTGGCTCAAGGAGTACCGTTTGCTAGGGATTACGGAGGATTATTAGACAATCGTTCGTTTGGAGGAACACAAGTTCAAAGAACGTTTTATGCTGCTGGACAAACAGGACAACAGTTATTATTAGGAGCTTATTCAGCTCTATCAAGACAAATCGGATTAGGTCGTGTTGAAATGTTCAACCGTCACGAAATGTTAGATTTAGTAAAAGTAGATGGCAAAGCTCGTGGAATCATTGCGCGTAATTTAGTGACTGGAGAGTTAGAAAGACATTCGGCTCATGCAGTTGTTATTGCTTCTGGTGGTTATGGAAATGTTTATTTCCTTTCTACAAACGCTATGGGAAGTAATGTTACTGCTGGATGGAAAATACATAAGCAAGGAGCTTTATTTGCAAATCCATGTTTCGTACAAATTCACCCAACATGTATTCCAGTTCATGGAACGAATCAAGCCAAATTGACTTTAATGTCTGAATCATTGCGTAATTCAGGTCGAATCTGGGTTCCAAAGAAAAAAGAAGATGCAGAAGCAATTCGAGCTGGGAAATTAAAACCATTACAAATATCGGAGGAAGATAGAGATTATTATTTGGAACGTAAATATCCATCTTTTGGAAATTTGGCACCAAGAGATATCTCATCAAGAGCGGCTAAAGAAGTTTGTGACGAAGGAAGAGGAATTGAATCAAATGATACTAACGAAGGTGTTTATTTAGATTTCTCAACGGAGATTCAAACTAAAGGAAAACAAGCGGCCTTTGCAAAAGGAAATCACCATCCAACACCAGAAGAAATTACGGCTTATGGAAAGCAATGGTTGAAAGAAAAATATGGTAACTTGTTTACCATGTATCAAAAAATCACCGATGAAAATCCGTATGAGACACCAATGAAAATCTATCCAGCGGTACATTATACCATGGGTGGCGTTTGGGTTGATTATAATTTACAGTCAACAATTCCCGGTTGTTTCGTTGCAGGAGAAGCTAATTTCTCTGACCACGGAGCGAATAGACTTGGAGCTTCGGCTTTAATGCAAGGTTTAGCAGATGGTTATTTTGTGTTGCCATATACTGTTTCTAATTATTTGGCAGATGAAATAAGAACCGGAAAAATTTCAACGGAAACTCAGGAATTTGCTGATGCTGAAAATAGAGTTAAAGAAACAATTAATAAATTCTTAAATAATAAAGGTTCTAAATCTGTGGATCATTTCCATAAAAGATTAGGACTAATTATGTGGAATAAAGTAGGAATGGGTAGAAATGAAGCTGGTCTAAAAGAAGCTATTGCAGAAATTGGCGCATTAAAAGAAGAGTTTTTTAGAGATGTAAACGTTCCTGGAAGTGCCGATGAATTTAATCCTCAGTTAGAAAAAGCACTCAGAGTTGCCGATTTTATCGATTTAGGTCAATTAATGGCAATGGATGCTTTACAGAGAAACGAATCTTGTGGGGGTCACTTCCGTGAAGAATATCAAGACAGCGAAGGAGAAACGCTTCGTGATGACGAAAATTTCTCATTTGTTGGTGCTTGGGAATATAAAGGTGATGTCATTACAAAAGAGGAACTGAACAAGGAAGAACTGAAATATGAGTTTATCAAAATTGCAGCTAGAAATTACAAATAATATATAATTATGTCTTCACCAAAAAATATAAATATTACCCTAAAAATTTGGCGTCAAAAGAACTCCAAAGCAAAAGGAAATTTAGAAACTTATACTTTAAATGAAGTTTCTACAGCAAGTTCATTTTTGGAAATGCTAGACCAATTAAATGAGCAATTGATTAATGATAAAATTGAACCCATTGCTTTTGATCACGATTGTCGTGAAGGAATTTGCGGAATGTGTTCGCTTTATATCAACGGTCGTGCTCACGGACCAGATACTGGAATCACAACTTGCCAATTGCACATGAGAATGTTCAATGATGGCGATACTATTTATGTAGAACCATGGAGAAGTAAAGCATTTCCTGTAATTAAAGATTTAGTAGTGGATAGAAGTGCTTTTGATAGAATTCAACAGGCAGGCGGTTTTGTTTCTGTAAATACTTCAGGAAATACGATTGATGCTAATACAATTCCGGTTCCAAAAGACGATGCTGACAAAGCTTTCATGGCAGCTGCTTGCATCGGGTGTGGTGCTTGTGTTGCTTCATGCAAAAATGGTTCAGCTATGTTATTTGTTGGAGCTAAAGTGTCTCAATATGCATTATTACCACAAGGTAAAATTGAAGCAACTAATCGTGTTTTAAATATGGTGCGTCAAATGGACGAAGAAGGTTTCGGAAATTGTACTAATACAGGTGCTTGCGAAATCGAATGTCCAAAAGGAATTTCATTAGAAAATATTGCTCGTATGAATAGAGAATATCTTTCGGCAAGCGCAAAAGGATAAGGAATTAATTTAATTTTTAATAGGTGTTAAATTGCGGAGAGATATTTATATTTCTTTCCGCAATTTTTTTTAAGTTGTAGAATTTAGCTTTTTACTACGATTTCTATTATTAAGTTATTGTAATTAGTAATATATAAAACTCACTAGGCTTTTCCTTAATATGTCTTTCAAGTTTTCACAATTAACCTCATAAATTCAGTTATTCTGTCTTTTATTTTTTTATAGCGCTAGCAACATTTTGACTAAAATATAGCTTTAACAAAAAATTATCTTCATTATTATAATGCAAGATACTATTTTATGTAATTTAGTCCAAAAAATTTAATGAATCCTTTTTTCCAATTTATGAAAAGAAATTATAAAATTCTACTGTTAGTTTTAGGACTATCTTTAGCGCTTTGGAGTTTTGTTCCTAAAGCAAAATCAGACCCAGAAAAAGACAAGATTCTCTTGGAATTGCTCACTTTTGTTGTCGAAAAAGGACATTATAATCCTGCAGCTATTGACGATAATTTTTCAAAAGGAGTTTACAAAAGTTACATGACCGCTTTAGATCCGTCAAAAAGATTTTTTCTTCAATCAGACATCGATGAGTTTTCAAAATTTGAGACTTTGATTGATGATGAGATAAAAAACAAAGACCTTACTTTTTTTGATTTGACTTACAATCGATTAAAACAAAGAATGGACGAAAGCAAAAGTTATTATAAAGAAGCTTTAGCAAACCCATTTGATTTCAAAATAAACGAATCATTCAACACCGATTATGAGAAAATTCCATTTGCCACTTCGGTTGCCGAATTAAAAGAAAGATGGCGCAAACAATTGAAGTTAAACACACTTTCGTCGCTTACAGATCGATTAAAAATACAAGAAGACAAAGTCAAAGGTATTAAAGAAGAAAAAACTGATGAAACCGACCCAACCGCTGGTGAAATAATCAAGGAAGAAAAGACTAATAAAGATAAAATTGACGACGGAAAACCTAAAACATTTGAAGAACTAGAAAAAATAACTCGTGAGAGCACATTAAAATCGCTTAACGACTATTTCATTATGGTTAGCGAATTGAACAGAAATGATTGGTTTTCGATATTTGTAAATACAATTGCAGAGCGTTTTGATCCACACACCAACTATTTTGCACCCGAAGAGAAAGAGCGTTTTGACGTGAGCATGAGCGGAAAACTTGAAGGAATCGGCGCACGTTTGCAACGTAAGAATGATTTTACAGAAATTACAGAACTTATTTCTGGTGGTCCGGCCTGGAGAGGAAAAGAGTTAGAACCAGGCGATGTCGTTTTGAAAGTAGCTCAAGGAGATAAAGAAGCTGTTGATGTTGTCGGTATGCGACTAGACGATGTGGTTAAAAAAATAAAAGGTCCTAAAGGAACTGAAGTTCGATTGACGGTTAAAAAAGTAGATGGCAGCATGAAAGTTATTTCAATCATTAGAGATATTGTTGAAATAGAAGAAACTTATGCAAAATCAAGTGTTGTAGAAAAAGACGGGAAAAAATATGGCATCATATATTTGCCTAAATTCTATATCGATTTTGAAAATAAAGACAGTCGCGATGCTGGCAAAGACATGGCACTTGAGGTTGAAAGACTAAAAAAAGAAAATGTTTCAGGCATTATTGTTGATGTTCGCGATAATGGTGGCGGTTCTTTAAAAACCGTGGTCGATATTGCTGGTTTGTTTATTACCGAAGGCCCAATAGTTCAAGTAAAATCGGCAGGCAAAAAACAAGAAGTACTTTATGTCCATGACAAAAAGGTAGAATGGGATGGTCCTCTCGTGGTAATGGTTAATAGTTTTTCTGCATCAGCATCAGAAATTTTGGCTGCTGCGATTCAGGACTACAAACGTGGAGTGATTATTGGCAGTAAACAAACCTATGGAAAAGGAACTGTTCAAAACGTAATTGATTTAAACCAATTTGTTCGTGGAAGTTCGTTTGGCGATTTGGGCGCATTAAAAACTACTACACAAAAATTCTATAGAATTGACGGAGGTTCTACGCAACTTAAAGGAGTTAGCAGCGACATAGCAATGCCAGACCGCTATATGTATTTAAAAATGGGTGAACGAGATATTGACAATGCCATGCCGTGGGATAAAATTGAACCAGCGCAATATCAAGTTTGGAATAAACAACCCAATTTTGATGTAGCAGTCGCAAAAAGCAGAGCCAGATTGGAGCAAAATAGCCAGTTGAAACTCATTGAAGAAAACGCCAAATGGATTGATAACAGAAGTAAAGAGACTACTTATAGCCTAAATTTTGAGAAATTCAAAAAGGAACAATTAGAATTAGAAACAAAAGCAAAACAATATAAATCTATCTCTAAATATCGAAACAAATTACAATTCAATTCGCTTCCGGAGGAAGAATTGGCTATAAAAAACGATGCAGCTTTAAAGGAAAAAAGAGTGCGTTGGCACGAAAACCTTGCCAAAGATGTTTATGTTGAAGAGGCAATTAATGTGCTTGACGATTTGCAGAACAATAGTACAGACAAAACAACTATAAACACGGTAAAAAAGACAAAAACAATTAAATCATAATATGGAAAATGCCCCAAATAGTTAGATTTATTTGGGGCATTTTTTATAAAATGAAAAAGTTTTTCAAAGAAAACTTAAAGTAACTTTTTATTTATCTAGTTGAACTGTTCCATCGTTAATTTGCAAAGCACCTGAACCTAAAACAGGGTCGCTCAAAAATTGATAACCATTAGCTTGCTG
>CAIXNQ010000117.1 GCA_903920835.1 uncultured Bacteroidota bacterium
CTTTTATCTAGAGCTTGGCTTTTCGAAGGCAGAAATTGGAACGATCACAAAACTGACTGGTTGGATATCCCTCATCATCGGTGGAATTGTTGGTGGAGTGCTGATTCGAAAACTGAAAATTATTCCAGCACTTTTCTATTTTGGATTGGTGTGTTTGATTTTAACGCTATTATTTTATGTATTGTCAAAAACTACCAACACGGAAGTTTTTGGCGTAAATGCCTACATAAAACCTTTAAAGTTTGCGCTTTCCACTTTTATTTATTCTTGGACAATAGCCTGGTTTTTGGGATATCTAAAAGATTTTGACGCCACCCTATTCAATTGGACAATCATCATTACGTTAGGATTTGAAATTTTCTACATAGCCCTTCAAGCCTCAAAAGGCGAATTATCGCATTATAATGTTGCCACGCCAATGAAGTCATTTTTATATTCCATGATGGCACTAATGGCAACAATAGCAACGATTGCAACAGGATGTATTGCTTTATTATTTTTTAGAACAACAGTTGTCGAGTTACCGCTCTATTATCTTTGGGCAATTAGATTTGGGTTAATAATATTTGTACTATTCTCGTTTCAAGGATTTGTTATGGGAGCCAGAATGAAGCATACGGTTGGCGCAGCAGACGGCAGCAAAGGTTTATATTTATTCAACTGGAGCATGACCCATGGCGATTTACGGATAGCACATTTCGTTGGAATGCACGCAATGCAAGTTGTTCCGCTGTTGTCTTTTTATTTGCTAAAGAATACGTTGCTTACTTTCGGACTTGCAATATTGTATTTTGGCTTAGCCGTAATTGTTTTAATTCAAGCACTAAACGGACGACCATTAAAGAAATTGAAGCAATAATTTGTAGTTTCAAATCTAATTCAAAATGATTTTTTTAATGTTTTACCTTCTATTAAAAAAATAAATAACCTATTTTTGAAGCACTATTAAAAAAGCCAATTTCATTATTGAAAATGAAAGACCTACAAGAAAATCAATCGTGGGATTTATTAATCAAGGCGCAAACGTCTTGGTTTGATTTGCGGTTTAAAGATTTGTGGCAGTATCGCGATTTGTTGGTTTTGTTTGTCAAAAGAGATTTTGTAAGTTTTTATAAACAAACGCTCTTGGGACCCTTGTGGTTTTTTATTCAGCCCATTTTTACAACAATCGTTTTTACATTCATCTTCGGGAACCTAGCAGGACTGGGCACAAACGGAATTCCTAAACCATTATTTTATTTGTCGGGCATTACCGCTTGGAATTATTTTGCCGATTGCTTGACCAAAACAAGCACGGTTTTTAAAGACAATGCTTCGATTTTTGGCAAAGTATATTTCCCAAGATTAATTATGCCTTTGAGTATTGTTGTAAGTAACTTGGTTCGATTTGGAGTACAATTTTTGCTACTGCTATTGGTGATGGTTTATTATTATTTTAATCCCGTTGAAGGTAGTAGTTTTGAAGTCACATCGGCAGTGTTTGTTTTTCCTTTTTTAGTACTATTGATGGCTTTGTTGGGCTTAGGTCTTGGCTTGATTATTACTGCCATGACTACAAAATATAGAGATTTGGCATTTCTAGTAACTTTTGGCGTTCAATTGTTAATGTATGCTACTACGGTTACTTATCCGCTGAGCGAAGCACGATTAAAATTTCAAAGCATGGTCTATTTAATCGAACTCAATCCGATGACTAATATTATTGAAGCGTTTCGATTTGCGTTTTTGGGACAAGGCGTGTTTTCTTTTTCAAGCATGGCTTACAGCACTATTACAACTTTAGTGATTTTGTTTCTTGGCATTCTTATTTTTAACCGAACCGAGAAGAATTTTGTAGATACAATCTAATGAACAAGCCCGTAATTCAAATAGAAAATTTATCAAAAGCGTATCAAATTGGGCAAATAGGCACTGGCACTTTGTCAAAAGATATTGATCGTTTTTTTCAAACTAAAATTCTTGGCAGAGAAGATCCATTTTTAAAGATTGGAGAAACAAATGATAGAAACACCAAAGGAAAAAGTAATATTGTTTGGTCGCTTAAAGACCTAAATTTTGAAATCAATCAAGGAGACGCACTCGGAATTATCGGCAAAAATGGCGCAGGCAAAAGCACACTATTGAAAGTACTGTCAAGAGTGACCAGCCCAACCACTGGAACTATAAAAGCCCGCGGCAGAATAGCCAGTTTGCTGGAAGTAGGCACTGGGTTTCACCCAGAATTATCGGGCAGAGAGAACATCTATCTAAACGGTGCTATTCTTGGAATGCGTAAAAGTGAAATCACAAGAAAACTCGACGAAATTATTGATTTTTCTGGAGTAGAAAGATACATCGACACCCCCGTTAAACGATATTCTTCTGGAATGTATGTTCGATTGGCATTTGCAGTTGCCGCACATTTAGAAAGCGAGATATTAATTGTCGATGAAGTTTTAGCCGTTGGCGACGCCGAGTTTCAAAAAAAATGCCTTGGAAAAATGGGCGATATTAGTAAAGGCGAGGGTAGAACTATTTTGTTTGTGAGTCATAATATGGCAGCTGTTCAAAGTTTATGCAACATTGCAATTGTGCTTGAAAAGGGAGCTGCCAAAGAGTTACTTCCAATTAACAAAGCAGTAGAATACTATCTCAATAGTTCCGTCAAACAAACTGTGGCAACCGATTTTAGTTTTCCTAACATTCGGTTAATCGCTATCGACTTAATTTCAGAAGGGATAAAAACCAACGTCTTTGCTGCCTTCCAAAAGTCAGAAATTGTAATAAGTTTTGAATATCTTCAGCCTATTCCGTTTGAATGTCATATCGAAATTTTTATTAAAAACACTTTGGGAATCGTAATCACAACTTTATCATCGTGGCTGAATTCTTCTAACCTCAAACCTCAAAAAGGCATATCGATTGCT
Source organism: uncultured Bacteroidota bacterium (assembly GCA_903920835.1). Lineage (GTDB taxonomy): Bacteria > Bacteroidota > Bacteroidia > Flavobacteriales > Flavobacteriaceae > Flavobacterium. Next base: position 2,907 of record CAIXNQ010000117.1, read on the forward strand.
ACTTGCTCTTTACCTTTAGGATTTTCATTAGTTGCAGGATCTTACATCATGGATGTAAGATTTGTTGATAATATAGACCAAATGTTTGAAAATATAGTATCGTTTGAAATCGTCAACTCGGTTGTTACTGGCTATATAAAAGATACTCCTGCACATCATTTTGGAGCCATTTATACTCCAAATCAATGGCAAATCTAACCGATTGAAAATGATGACAAACCACCAAAAATCTGACTTTGTTAGTGTAATCATCACCACATATAATCGAGCAGATTATATAGAACAAACATTAAATTCGATTCAAAATCAAACGTATTCTAATTTAGAAATTCTAGTCATTGACGATGGATCTAACGATGAAATTGCAACGAAAGTTAAAAGTATTTGCAGTCAATTTTCTAAATGCAAATATTATTGGAAACCCAACTCAGGACAACCAGACTCCAGAAATTATGGTATAAACTTAGCAAAAGGAACCTTTATTGGCTTTTGTGATGACGATGATTATTGGGTTTTAAACAAACTTGAAATACAATTAGAAATTTTGAATACCAATAAAGATTTTGATATTGTCACTGGATGTATAGCTTATGTAGATAAATTTGGAGCTTCGCTTGAAACTACAAAATGCCACACCGGATATAATCATGGTTATATATTTAAAGAATTACTTTCAAAAAATAGAACAGATGCAGTAACTCCATTATTGCGTCGCAACGTATTTTATAAAACAGGCTATTTTAACCCAAAGTTTACCATCTCCGAAGATTGGGATTTTTGGAGACGCGCATCCTATTATCATAAATTTTATGCAACAAATCAAGTTTTAGCCTATGTTAGAAAGCATGAATTTAATATGACCAACACAGCATATCCGACTGTTATTGCAAGTATATTGATGTATTATAAAGTTACCTACTATTTGCTCAAATGGGGTAAAAACAAGTTCAGTACAGCTGAGAAAGAAATCATTGAAACAGCAGCATATAATGAATATCAAAGATTAATTAGTAACCATTTTCATTCAAATGTAACTAAGTTAAAATGTGTCCTACTTCTATTTATAAAAAATCCTGAAGCTGCATTAAAAATAGTACTATCACTATTAAAAAAAAGACCATGAAAGATGATTTAAGCAATAAAAAAACTATAAAAGTGGTTATGGTATATGAAGAATATCCTAATAACTACCCGCCTTTTAAACTTTTTCTGGATTATTTTACTATTAATTCAAAATGTAATGTTGCTGTAACCGTTTTTAAGAAAAC
>CAIXNQ010000118.1 GCA_903920835.1 uncultured Bacteroidota bacterium
ATCATTGACCTGACTTGTCACCAAATTAACAACCTCTCTTTCTTTGTTTGAAATCGAACTTTTGCGATTTTGCAAAGCCAAATAATCGGCAAGTGCAGTATCGTTGTGCGCATAATAGGCATATAGATTCGGAACAAAACCAATCATTTTGTGCAGGTTGTCAAAAATTGCTTGATTGTTTTCTGAAACTTGGTCTCTTGTTGGAACACTAAAAGTTCCGTTTTCTGTAGAATTCATCTTTTATTTTTTTTAAAAAATTATTTGTCATTATTGACTTTACAAAGATGCGGTGACGTAAGACCAAATTTCAATCAAATAGAGTATAAAATGAAATGAAACTAAACGAAGTAAAAAAGTTAAACTAGATTAACTTTTTTTGTGAAGTCCAGCGTTTCTGAGCTTTGACAAATATTGGGTGGTCATCCCGAGAAAAGAAGCCAAAGCATATTGAGGAACTCGAAATGCGATTTTAGGATATTTTTGTTCAAATTCTACAAACCGTTCTTCGGCGGTTTTGGTCAAATTGCTAATTAATCTTCGTTGCATTCCAGCAAACGAACTTTCTGCCATGATTCTAAAAAAAGTTTCAAATTTATGATTGCTTACTTTGAGTTTTTGCTCGCTTTCAAAATCAATTTGCAAAATAATACTATCCTCAATAGCCACAACAAACATCGTTGCAGGCAGCTGATTGATGTAACTACTATAATCTGAAATCCACCAATCTTCGATTGCAAACTGAATGGTGTGTTCTTCGCCAGCATCAGCAACTACATAAGCTCTAAAGGCGCCTTCGATAACATAATTTCTATATTTAGCGACAAAATCGGGTTGGATAATAAATTGTCTTTTCTTGATTTTAGTAACTTTAAAACAAGAAACAAACGCTTGAATCTCTTCTTCAGTAAGCGAAACTCTCGACTTGACATGATTGATTAACGGTTGAAAATTGTCCATGATTTTAAATTTGAAAACATCAAACCTACAAATTATATTTATAAAATAGAGTAGTAATTTAAAATTAAAAACATCAATATTATTTAATTGTTCTCAAAAAGACATGTTTAAAAAATCGAAATTACCAAAAGCATTCAACCTTTAAAAAGCCTTTTAATCCTCCTCAATAATTGCTTACATTTGCTGAAATTCTAATTCGATTATGATTCCCAAAGATATTTCTAAGCTTGAACCAAAGAAAAACATAATAATTAAAGGTGCTCAAATTCATAATTTAAAAAACCTCGATGTAGCAATTCCTAGAAACAAATTGGTCGTTTTGACAGGACTTTCGGGCTCTGGAAAATCGAGTTTGGCTTTTGATACTTTATATGCCGAAGGTCAGCGTCGTTATGTAGAGAGTTTGTCTTCGTATGCGCGCCAATTTTTGGGTCGTTTAGACAAACCAAAAGTGGAATACATCAAAGGAATTGCGCCTGCAATCGCCATCGAGCAAAAAGTAAACACCACCAACGCCCGTTCGACAGTAGGTACATCGACCGAAATTTATGATTATCTAAAACTTTTATTTGCTAGAATTGGCAAAACGTTTTCTCCAGTTTCGGGTCAAGAAGTTAAAAAAAATACGGTTACCGATGTTGTTAATCAAGTCAAAACTCTTAAACTTGACAGTAAATGGTTACTACTTGCTCCAATTTTCCTTGAAAAAGGACGAAAAATAGAAGACAAACTCAACGTTTTATTGCAACAAGGTTTTGCCCGAATATTAGTCAACAACGATATTATCAGGCTTGATGAATTGAAAGATTATAAATTCGGAAAAAAAGAAATCCTTCTTGTTGTCGATAGAATTGTTGTCAAAGACGAAGAAGAATTTTATAACCGACTGTCAGATGCGGTTCAGACGGCTTTTTATGAAGGCAAAGGAATTTGCTATCTTCAAGAAAACAATAGCGCCAATAGACTTACTTTTAGCAATAATTTCGAGCTCGACGGTATGTCGTTTCTTGAGCCCAATGTTCATCTTTTTAGCTTCAACAATCCTTATGGCGCTTGCCCAGTTTGCGAAGGTTTCGGAAATATTATCGGAATTGACGAAGAACTCGTTATTCCAAATACGAGCTTGTCTGTTTTTGAAAATGCCATTGTTCCTTGGAAAGGCGAAAGTATGGGTTGGTATCGTGACGAACTGGTGAAACATGCCTACAAATTTGATTTCCCGATTCACAAACCTTATTTTGAATTGACCGCAGCCCAAAAAGAATTGATTTGGACAGGAAATACTTATTTCATTGGATTGCATTCTTTTTTTAAAGAACTCGAAGAAAAAAATTATAAGATTCAGAATCGTGTCATGCTTTCGCGTTATCGTGGCAAAACCAAATGTCATTCTTGCAAAGGCATAAGGTTGAGAATTGAAGCTTCTTATGTTAAAATCAATCAAAAAACAATTTCAGATTTGGTTGATTTGCCAATCAAAAATCTTATACCGTTTTTCAAGAATTTAGAATTGTCTGAATTTGACATCAAAGTTGCCAAAAGACTATTGATAGAAATCAACAACCGTCTAACGTTCTTGAGCGAAGTTGGATTAGATTATTTAACACTCAACAGAAATTCGGCATCGCTCTCTGGTGGCGAATCTCAACGTATTAATTTAGCAACTTCTCTAGGCAGTAGTCTTGTTGGATCTATGTATATTCTTGACGAACCAAGCATTGGTCTGCATCCAAAAGACACCGAAAAACTAATCATTGTTTTGACCTCACTTCGCGATTTAGGAAACACCGTAATTGTGGTAGAACACGACGAAGATATTATGAAAGCCGCCGATATGATTATCGACATTGGTCCCGAAGCTGGAACTTTTGGTGGCGAACTGGTCGCACAAGGAACGTTTGATGAAATTCTAAAAGCGGATTCTTTAACAGCGCAATATTTGAATGGAAAAATGGAGATTACAGTGCCTAAAACCAGAAGAAAATGGGCGAATTATGTTGAGATTTTGGGTGCAAGAGAAAATAATCTTCAAAATATTACTGTCAAGTTCCCGCTAGATGTGCTCACGGTCATTACGGGCGTTTCGGGTTCAGGAAAGAGTACTCTGGTTAAAAAAATACTCTTTCCTGCCATTCAAAAAAAACTAGAAGGCGTTAGCGAAAAAGCTGGACAATTCTCAGATTTGCAAGGCTATTATCACAAAATTCAGCATATTGAATATGTCGATCAAAACCCTATCGGTCGAAGTTCTCGCTCCAATCCAGTGACTTATATTAAAGCGTATGATGATATTCGGGAATTGTATGCCAAAGAAAAATTATCGAAAATCAGGGGCTATCAAGCCAAACATTTTTCCTTTAACGTTGATGCTGGTCGTTGCGAAACCTGCAAAGGCGAAGGCAGCATTAATGTTGAAATGGTTTTTATGGCCGACGTTTCGTTGCCATGTGAAACTTGTAGCGGGAAACGATTTCAGAAAGAAGTGCTCGAAGTGCAGTTCGAAGGTAAAAACATTTATGACCTGTTGACCATGACGGTTGACGATGCACTTTCATTTTTTAAAGCAAACAATCAAACTAAAATCATTCAAAAACTACAACCGCTTCAAGACGTTGGTTTAGGATATGTTCAGTTGGGGCAATCGTCGTCAACGCTTTCGGGTGGAGAAGCGCAAAGAATAAAACTCGCCTCTTTTTTAGTGAAAGGAACAACCAAAGACAAAGCTCTTTTTGTTTTTGACGAACCCACCACCGGATTGCATTTTCATGACATCAAAAAACTACTCGCTTCTTTTGATGCATTGCTCGATAAAGGACATTCGATTATAGTTATTGAACATAATTTAGACCTTATTAAATGCGCCGACTGGGTGATTGACCTTGGTCCCGAAGGTGGCGAAAACGGCGGACAACTTCTCGCTGTAGGCACTCCCGAAGAAGTTGCGAAAAATAAAAAATCAATTACGGGAAGTTTTTTGAGTTTAAAGTTGTGATTTTAAATTAGTAAGTTTCAAAATTCAATTTGAAGATAGTTTTCGGTTAATTGCTGTTGACATTTTAAGTTCTTATCAAATCTTTAATTTGTAGTTAAAGTATTGTTAGAAGAGTATTGTTTTAATATTACTAAAAACTACTTTATTGATGAAAAAAATTCTATCAATATAATTAATCGACATATTTTATTGTTACTGCATATCGATAGCCAAGTGCAGTAAGTAATTACTCAATTTTAAAATTTGCAGTCGGAATCACTCAGGCTGCTGCCGGAATCGCTCAGGCTGCTGCCGGAATCGCTCAGGCTGCTGTCGGAATCACTCAGGCTACTGCCCGAATCACTCAGGCTGCTGCCGGAATCGCTCAGGCTGCTGTCGGAATCACTCAGGCTACTGCCCGAATCACTCAGGCTACTGCCCGAATCGCTCAGGCTACTGCCGGAATCGCTCAGACAAGTGCTAGGTGGTGCGTCTTTTGTTGAAAAACATTTAGGGGAGAAACATGGAGGGTGTTTTGGTGAACATTAAATCGGTGAGGCAAATTGTAGATGCGAACACGGGTTTGTTGAGTTCAAAAGGGATGTAGGCTTCGTTTCCTGATTTTTTGAATAGTAAGTTTGCGGATTTAACGACGTTGAGCAATCAACAGAATAAGATTATGAAGGACAGAAAATTGCTTACGGAGGACAATCAAGGAAGTTATGAGGCTTTGAAAGGTTTTATTTCGAGTGTTTGTGGTGTGGGCAAGACGGTTTATGAGGGCAAGAAAAAGGCTGATGAGTATAATGTTAGAAAGTTATTGATGAAGATGCACTCGTCTGGCGGCGGCGGCGATGATGAAAATAATAGTCCGGCATAGTATTGAAAATCCGCTGAAAGGCGGATTTTTTGTTGGGGGGTGGTTTATAGAATATTTTTATATATTTGAAAAATAAATAATGCGATACAAAACATGCGTATAACATACCGATTTGAAAAAAAAGTGGTGGTTTTATGCGTGTGTAAGGTGGTTAGCGGCAATTTTGCCGAAACCCGACAAAAAGACAATTGAAAAAAAATGACAATGAAATTTATTTACACTTTGACACTAGTTTTTGTGACATTTTTATTAAATGCACAAACAAATCCTTTGCGAATTAACCCAAATATTGTCTTACCAAAAGACAGTATTGAAAGCAAAACTTTAACAAATTCACTTAACGAGTTTTTGCTTTCGGCACAGAAACTAAACGAAGAGAACAAGTTTGTTTTTGAAAGCGAAAAAATTGAGACATTTATTCAACTTGACGAAATTAACGGAATAGAAAAAAGTGGAAAATATAAAGACGACTTCTTCTACAAACCATATTTGACAAATGTTGTATTGCTGAAAGACAAAAACTATCTGATCCAAGTTTCATACATTGGAACAAATGAAAATGTTGCTATGTTGAGAGCAAGTTTTGAGTTTATTGCTCATAAATCTAATAATTCATTTGCTTTTTCTTCGCCACTTTTAAGAAATACCAAGAATTGGAAAGTTGAAAAAATAGGAAACAATATTTTTCATTTCCAAAATTCAATAAACAAAGAAAAAGTAAAAGAGTTTAATAAATTGACTTCTTCATTTGACTTAAAACTAAAAGCAACAAATAAAATTACCGACTATTATTGTACTGACAATATTTTTGAAATGCAAAAATTAATAGGTGTTGATTATAAATCTGATTACAATGGAAGAAGTGAAAGTGTTTGGAGTACATCACTTGGAGACAGAAAACTAATTGTATTTGGCAATAACAATTCGAGCTTTAACGAATTTGACCCTCACGATTTGTTTCATAGCAGATTAAGCTTGGTAATTCCAAGAAGTAAAGTAAACAAACCTGTGGATGAAGGTTGTGCATACTTATACGGTGGAAGTTGGGGTTTTACTTGGAAAGAAATATTCAAAGCATTTAAAGAGCAAATTGCAAGTAATAAAAACACAGATTGGTTGGAAATAAAGGAGTCAACTATTTCATTTAAGACAGGAAATTTTCAAAATCCAGCTGATTATATAGTAAATGCCCTGTTGGTAAAAAAGATTGAAAAAGAAAAAGGTTTTGCTGGAGTTTGGGAACTTTTGAATGTTGGACCATTTGAAAAAGGAAATGAAAAATATTACCAAACGCTTGAAAAAATTACAGGAATTACAAAGACAAACTACAACGACAAAATTTGGGAATTAATAAACAACGAAAAATGAAAAACTACCGCTAACAGCTAGGGTTTCTTTGCGTGCGCAGCACAGCAATGAAACCCGTGTTGAATCTTCATTTCAAGTCAGCTTTAACTAAAAAACCAACTACTCTTGAATAAACTTTTTGATAACGATTTTAGTTCAAAGATTGAACTTTGCTAAAAGGTATAATATGAGTTAGTTTGTAATTTGAGTTAAAGAAAATACTTATATTTGTTTTTTAAACCATCATATAGAAATGTATAAAACAATAGACATTGACCGCGAAAAACTAACGATAATGGGCGTTAAATTTGCCGATCTTAGAACATTAGAAAATACGGCTAATGCCATTGGAACAAATATGTTTGAAGGTTTTGAACCTACCAAAGAATTGATTGAGTTGTATCTGGAATGGAAAAGGGATTCGATTTCTGAAAAAGATTTTATTAGCAGGTTGTATTCTTTTTATGGAAAATAATTATCAGTATATTGACCATGATTTTAAATACACTTATAAAAATGGTGTTTTATTAAACTTAGCTAATATTGAAGACGAAAGAATATTGTTAAGCTATGAGAGTTTAATGGTTTCTAAAAGAGTTGAAGTTTTATATGAACAACCAATCAGAATTAAGAACTCATATTCGTTACTAATTATACATCAATATTTGTTTCAGGATGTTTATGAATGGGCAGGAAAATTAAGAACTGTAAATATCAGTAAAGATGGTAAACCATTTTTTGATGGAGAACGATTTTCTGTTGCATTTCAATATATAGATAGTCTTATTGCGGAATATAGAGCGATTCGGAAAAATAAAAAAAAAGAGTTAGCCTCTAAATTAGCTGAAATATTAGACAATGTAAACTATTTACATCCTTTTAGAGACGGTAATGGTCGAACTCAAAGAGAATTCATTAGATTATTAGCTCTTGAAAAAGGAATAGTTTTAAATCTTAACCCAGCAGATAACGAAAGTGTTTATAAAAGATATATGCTTGGGACAATTAATAGCGATTTAGACTTACTAGCTGAATTGATTTTAGAACAAACTATGAAGAAATAAACTTCAATTAAAATCAACTAGACATTTTATGAGCTTGCAAATCCACCAACAAAACCCGTGTTTAATCTTCAATTCAAGTCAGCTTTAACTAAAAAAACAATTATGCTTGAATAAACTCTTTGACTAATTTGTAGGCGTCTTGTTTGGCAATTTCGAGGTCGTAGTTTTTAATGATGGTGTCAAACTGTGGTGCGGTGGCGAGTTCTACGTGGGCTTTGGCAATTCGCATGTTGATTTTGTCGTCGGTTTCGGTGGAGCGTTCTTTGAGACGGCGTTTGAGTTCGTCAACACTGGGTGGTTTCACGAAAACAGCAAGGGTTTCAGTTTTGAATTTTGATTTAATTCGGAGCCCGCCTGCAACATCAATATCAAAGATTACGTTTTTTCCTTTTGCCCAAATTCGTTCTACTTCGCTTTTTAGAGTTCCGTAGAAGTTGTCGCGATAAACCTCTTCCCATTCAATAAAATCGTCGGCTTTGATGTGTTTTTTAAAATCTTCGATAGTGATGAAATAATAGTCTTTTCCGTCAACTTCTTCGCCACGAGGCGCGCGGGTTGCTGCCGAGATTGAAAATTCGAGATTTAGATCTTCTTGTTGCAGTAAATGTTTTACTATGGTTGTTTTTCCGGAACCTGAGGGTGCAGAGAATACTAATAATTTTCCGTTGTTCATGTGATTTATAGCTGTCGTTTTACTAAAATGGTTTAAAGCACGTTCAAAACTTGTTCTTTGATTTTTTCGAGCTCGTCTTTCATCATTACCACCAGTTTTTGCATTTCGGAATGGTTGGATTTGGACCCCATGGTGTTTATTTCTCGACCCATTTCTTGTGTTATAAACCCAAGTTTTCTGCCGTTGGCTTCATTTCCTTCAAGGGTTTGAATGAAGTAATTTAAGTGGTTTTGAAGGCGCACTTTTTCTTCGGTGATGTCGTATTTTTCGAGATAGAAAATCAATTCTTGTTCAAATCTATTTTCGTCAACGTTTATTTTTAGTTCGTCAAGAGCTGTTTTTAGACGGGTTTTGACAGTTTCTATTCGTTCTTTGTCAAACGAAACTGCATCGTTCATGAAGTTTAGGATATTGTCAATCCGAAGACGGAATTCTTTTTCGAGCGATTTTCCTTCATCAATGCGGTATTGAATCATGTTTATTAATGCGTCTTCAATAACGGTTTGAATCAATTGCCAATCGTCTTGATCCATTTCTTCACGTTCTGCTTTTAATGCGTCGGGCATTCTGACTGCCATTTTCATGAGTTCGGTTTCGTCAGCACCGGGCAAAATGGCTTTCATTTGATTAATGTAGCCTTTGATAATGTTTGCATTAATTTTAGCAGAAGTATCTTCGGCAGAAGTTTCAATATATAGCGAAAAATCTATTTTGCCACGCTCTAGTCTTTGCCCAATTTGATTGCGAAGTGTTAGTTCGACTTCACGATATTGCGAAGGAAGACGGAGGTTGAGGTCAACGCCTTTGCTGTTTAGGGATTTTACTTCGACGGTAATTTTTTTGTTCGGAAGTTGCAAAGTAGCTTTTCCAAAACCGGTCATGGATTGTATCATGTTGCTGATTTAATTGCCGTCAAAGATAGCAATTCGGGTTTAGTGAACGATAAAAGTGAGAGGTTTATTGATTTTAATACGTTTTATAGACATTTAAATGTAGCGCCCTTTTTTTTGAGTTACTAAATATACGCCAAAAAACACCAAAAGTGCAGCGCCAAATTTAATCCAGCTCAAATCATCTTTACCCAGACTAACAGCAAAAATAGTTGCGAAAAGCGGCTGTAAATAAATAAAAACCGCAACCGTAGTTGGTTGCAATTGACGCATGGAAACCAGATTGAGCAAATAGGTTAGAAATGTAGAAAAAACAATCACAAACCCTATTTTCCAGAGGATTATTGAAGGAAGCGCATCCCAAGAAATAAGTTGAAATTCATTCCAACCAAAAGGCAACACCATTAAAAATCCAAAAGTATAAATCCATTTTACGAAAGTAAAAGCACTATAATTATCCATTAATTTTTTGACCAAAACGAGATAAAATCCATAAGAAACCGCATTGATAAAGACTAATAAATTGCCTAGAGAGGCGTTGGGTGCATTGGTCATTGATTTGCCGTAAAGAATCAACATAATAGTTCCTGCAAGTCCAAAAATAATGCCTATTGCTTTTCGTTTTTTGATACGTTCATTGATTATTAATGAAGATAAAATCAAAACAATCATTGGAGTTGTGACCATCAAAACAGCTGCCATAATGGGTGAAGTGTAGCTTAAGCCTTTAAAAAACGCCAGCATATTAATGGCAACGCCAAACAATGCGGCAGCTATAATTCGAGGAAAATCTATTAATGCTATTTTTTCTTTAGGACCAA
>CAIXNQ010000119.1 GCA_903920835.1 uncultured Bacteroidota bacterium
TCAAATAAATCGAATAATTTATTCCAGCTAGCACAGCTACTGTAATAGATTTTATTTTTTCTTCAGATATTTTATTGTCTGCCTTATAAATAAACACCAATGGGAAAGAGGTTCAGTCACTATAAACAAAACATCAAATGGATCGCCGATAAATCTAATTGTTTCATAAATAAAACCATAATTGCAAGAAAAATAATGGAGGGGAAGAACACTCGGTCGTATCTGATTTTTTTCAATTCAAAATCATCTTCATATTTGTTGCTGTTTCCTTTTGGGATTTCAACGAGCACATCCTATGAGTTTTTTCTATAAATCCATAGTAAATATAATTGAACTTGATTACCACCAATATAGTAACCGAATTTATATTGGCTATAAATGAAAGAAATATAGTAAAATTTGAAATAATAATCACAAAACTCTAGTAACTGTAAGACCATCACGAATTGGCAATAAAACAGTTTCAACTCTTGGGTCTTCGTTTACCAGTTTGTTATATTCTAAAAGTACTTTGGTGCTGTTGTCTTTTTCGCTGAGTGGTTCAACCACTTTGCCGCTCCAGAGCACATTGTCAGATAAAATCATTCCGCCTTTATTCATTTTTGGCACTATTAAATTGAAATAGTTGATGTAGTTTTCTTTGTCAGCATCAATAAAAACCAAATCAAATTGAACATCAAGCGTTGGAATAATTGAAATTGCTTCGCCAAGATATTGCTTTATTTGATTTCCCCACGGTGATTTATCAAAATGTTTTCTTTGAAAATCAACAAGTTCTTCTTTGATATCAATCGTATGCAAAGTGCCATCTTGCTGCATTCCTTCGCACAAACACAAAGCAGAATAACCAGTATAGGTTCCGATTTCGAGGATATTTTTTGGTCGAACTAGTTTTGAAAACATGCTCAAAACCCTTCCTTGAAAATGACCACTCAACATTCTAGGTAACAGAATTTTTTGATAAGTTTCTTTATTTAATGCTGCTAAATGTTGGGGTTCTTGAGCGGAATGTTGTTCGATATAATCTTCGAGGTCTTGTGAAAGGAAGTGCATTTTCTAATTATAGATTTAATTTTCGTCAAAGTTATCAAATTATCAAATAAACAAATCGTCAATTTAAACTAAATTTGCCCCATGCAAAATGAAAAAAGAGATATTAGAGCTTTATCAAAAGACCAACTTAGAGATTTTTTTGTAACCAATGGTGACAAAGCTTTCAGAGGAAATCAAGTCTATGAATGGCTGTGGAGCAAAGGGGCGCATAGTTTTGATGACATGACAAATCTTTCTAAAGAAACACGTTCAATGCTCGAATCGAACTTTGTAATCAATCATATTAAAGTTGATTTAATGCAACGAAGTAGTGATGGCACAGTCAAAAATGCAGTTCGTTTGCACGATGGTTTGGTAGTTGAAAGTGTTTTGATTCCGACACCAACCCGAACTACGGCTTGTGTGTCAAGTCAAGTTGGTTGCAGTTTGGATTGTAATTTCTGCGCGACAGCACGTCTAAAACGAATGCGAAATTTAGAACCCGGCGAAATCTATGATCAAGTTTTGGCAATTGACAGAGAAAGCCGATTGTATTACAATCATCCGCTCTCGAATATCGTTTTTATGGGAATGGGTGAGCCATTAATGAATTATAACAACGTTATCAAAGCAATCGAAATGATTACTTCAGACGAAGGATTAGGAATGTCTCCAAAGCGAATCACGGTTTCAACCTCTGGAATTCCGAAAATGATTCGAAAAATGGCCGATGATGAAGTGAAATTTAAACTAGCGGTGTCGTTACATTCTGCAATTGATGAGGTTCGTGCAGAGATTATGCCTTTCAGTAAAAACTTCCCTTTAATAGAACTCAGAGACAGTTTAATTTATTGGTATCAAAAAACCAAAAGCAAAATTACTTACGAATATGTCGTTTGGAAAGGCATCAACGACAACAAAGAAGCAGTAGAAGCTTTGGTTAAATTCTGCAAATACGTGCCTTGCAAAGTAAATTTAATTGAATACAATCCAATTGACGACGGCATTTTCCAGCAAGCTTCGGAACAGGCAGTTCAAGATTATATTGTTGCGTTGTCAAAAATTGATGTCGTAGCAAAAGTGCGCAACAGTAGAGGCAAAGACATCGATGCAGCTTGTGGACAGCTGGCCAATAAAGAAGCATAGCCAGCTGTACAAACTTTTTATTTTAGTGAATTAATTTTGTTTGCAAAAATTCTTCTGTAGTTTGATTACCAGTTTGTGGAAAAGGCAATGTTACACCTGGCACTTGATTTAAACTATAATTGATTACGGTTTTATTATATACCATTCCAATATTTTTAGCATAGTATTGAGTTGAAGTTAATACATCTTGGGCATCCATTAATGTATATGTAATGGGAGTTCCAAATAACAATACTTGGGTATTTATCTGTAAATTTAAAATTACTTTTGTTTTCTTTAGGTCGTTATAGGTTACTCCGTCAGAAAGATAAGTTGTCAAGCTACCATCAGAAACCGTTTTCAAAGTATAGGTAATCGTTAAAGGAATTGCTGGAGTTGTTCCAGAAGCTGGAATTGTTTGATTAATAACTCCATTTTGCGTGCTTAATATATCTCCTGAGTTAGCACTTTCTTTAAAAATAATAAGGTCTGATGTATTAAAACTAATAGGAGCAATCTGGGTATTTAAACTAAAAGTAATTGTTCCAGTTAATTTCAGCTGATTATTATCAACACGAATCCCATTATTTCGTAATGAAGTAGAAAAGAATCCAACAGGAAGTGCCTTTGTTTTCATTAATTTATAGGTGTTTGTAGCAATGACGGTATCATGAACTACATATAACGAATCACGACTTGTTGTCGTTTGACCCGCTGTTTGAACTTTATAAGTCCAAAAATTTGTGTCTTTTAGTGGAAAAAAATCTGCAACACTAGTGATTTGTGTTGTTGTTAATGTAAGTTCATTTGTATAGGTTGGCGAACTTCCTGCTGCATTAATTGCACTAACTCTATAAGTATATGTAGTTGCTGGAGTTAAACCGGTGTCACTATAAGTAGTGATGTCTTTATTTGTAGTGCCAATTTGAGCATAAACTCCAGTTCCAGTTTTTCTCTCAATTATAAATGAAGTTTCATTTGTAGAATTATCTGTCCATGACAAACTAATTTCTGTTGGAGAAATAACCACTCCAGTCAAATTGGTAGGAGCTACAGGAACTGCTTGTGATCCAGAATTCGAATTAGAGTCGTTGCTTGTTGAACAACCTATCAAAAATAATAAAGACAAAGCAACACTTAAAAGTAATTTTATTTTTTTCATTTTGTTTAATTTTTAAAGAATGGTTAAAATATAAAATAAAGTCCAATTGACTTATTTTCAATTGTGGTAACAAATAAAGTTATAAAATATAACAAATCAAACTAAAACATAAAAATTAAGTTTTTTAAGTTAACTCATTTTGTTTTATGATTTGTTGATTTTGTTTTCAATCCACAACCTAGCATTCACAAAGGCTTCAATCCAAGGGGAAACTTTGTCGTTGCTATCTTTTGGATAAAATGCCCAATTCCACGGAAAAGTAGAGCGCTCAATATGCGGCATCATAACCAAATGTCTTCCTGTAGCGTCACACATCATTGCGGTGTTGTAATCGGAACCGTTTGGATTGGCAGGATAACCTTCATAAGCATATTTGGCAACAATATTATATTGACTTTCTTCGTAGGGTAATTTGAATTTTCCTTCGCCATGCGATACCCAAACGCCAAGCGTACTTTCAGCCAAAGTGGACAACATCACCGAGTTGTTTTCTTGAACTTTCACCGAAGTAAAAATACTTTCGTGTTTTTGCGAATCGTTGTGGTGCATTTTGCCATGAATTTCGTGCTCCGGATTAATTAATTCCAATTCCATAAACAATTGGCAACCGTTGCAAATTCCAACTGATAAAGTATCTTCTCTTTTGTAGAAATTCTGTAAAGCTGTTTTTGCTTTTTCGTTATATAAAAACGCTCCCGCCCAACCTTTGGCAGAACCCAAGACGTCTGAATTTGAGAAACCACCAACCGCACCAATAAACTGAATGTCTTCTAACGTTTCTCGTCCCGAAATCAAATCGGTCATGTGCACATCTTTTACATCAAATCCGGCAAAGTACATTGCATTTGCCATTTCACGCTCAGAATTACTTCCTTTTTCACGAATGATGGCCGCTTTGGGTTTGGCACCACTTTCCTTAGCTGAGGGGTTGGGGGTGAGGCTACCAGCAAAGTGTTTCGGGAATGTATATTGCAAAGGTTGTTTACCTAAATTATCAAATCGCTCTTGTGCTTTGTTATTTTTGGTCTGTTTTTGGTCTAATAAAAAAGAAGTTTCAAACCATTTTTTACGTAAAGTCGAAAGTCGAAAGTCGAAAGACGAAAGTTGTAAAACGTCACCTTCAATTACACTTCCAATTTTAAATATTTCAATTCCTTCGAAAGCTTTTTCAAAAACATTATCCTCTTTCGCTTGAAGTACCACTCCAATATTTTCTGCAAATAAGATTTTGATTAAATCTTTTTCTTTGAATGAATCAAATGAGATTTTTGCTCCTAAATTCACATCAGCAAAACACATTTCCAATAAAGTCGTAATCAAACCTCCGCTTCCAATATCATGCCCAGCAAGGATTTGTTCTACTTTGATTAAATCTTGAATAGTGTTGAATGCGTTCTTAAAGAAAACAGCATCTTTAATGGTTGGCGTTTCTGAACCTATTTTATTTAAAGTTTGCGCAAACGAACTACCGCCTAATTTAAAATCATCTTGCGATAAATTGATGTAGTAAATTGAACCTCCTTCACGTTGAAGAACGGGTTCTACTACTTTGGTAATGTTAGAACAATTTCCAGCTGCAGAAATAATCACCGTTCCTGGTGCAATCACTTCGTCGTTTGGATATTTTTGTTTCATGGAAAGCGAATCTTTTCCAGTCGGGATATTAATTCCTAATTCGATTGCAAAATCAGAACAAGCTTGCACGGCCTCGTACAATCGGGCATCTTCGCCTTCATTTTTACACGCCCACATCCAGTTAGCAGACAAGGAAACACTTTTTAAATTGTCTTTCAAAGGTGCAAAAACTATATTCGATAACGCTTCTCCGATGGCATTTCTGCTCCCCGCTTTTGGGTCAATCAACGCCGAAATAGGTGCGTGCCCAATAGAAGTCGCAATTCCTTCTTTTCCGTTATAATCTAAAGCCATTACGCCAACGTTGTTCAGAGGCAATTGCAGTGGCCCCACACATTGCTGCTTGGCTACTTTTCCGCCTACGCAACGATCGACTTTGTTGGTCAACCAATCTTTGCAAGCCACCGCTTCTAGTTGCAACACCGCATCTAAATAACTTGAAATGTTTTCAATAGAATATTCTAAATCGCTATACTTTCTATCGATTGTTTTATCGGTCATGATGGTTTTTGGTGCACTTCCAAATAGATCTTCTAAAGCAAAATCCATGGGTTTTTCTCCAGTTGATTTACTCTCAAAAGTAAATCGTTGGTCACCCGTAACGTCGCCCACTCGATACATCGGTGAACGCTCTCTGTCTGCAATGCGCTGCAAGAATTCAATGTTTTTTTGATCAATAACTAATCCCATGCGCTCTTGAGATTCGTTACCGATAATTTCTTTGGCAGATAGGGTAGGGTCGCCCACCGGCAATTGGTCTAAATCAATCAATCCGCCAGTTGCTTCTACTAATTCTGACAAACAATTCAGATGCCCACCAGCTCCGTGGTCATGGATAGAAACAATGGGGTTTTCATCGCTCTCAACTAGTCCACGAATGGCATTAGCGGCACGTTTTTGCATTTCAGGATTCGAACGTTGAATAGCGTTGAGTTCAATTCCCGAACCAAAAGCGCCCGTATCGGCAGAAGAAACTGCAGCACCACCCATGCCAATTCTATAATTTTCGCCCCCAAGAATGACTATTTTATCGCCTGTTTTGGGTTCGTGTTTTTGCGCTTGTGAGGCTTTACCGTAGCCAATACCACCCGCTTGCATGATGACTTTATCGTAGCCAAGTTTACGATTGTCTAAATTAGCTTTGTCAAAGTCTTTAACTTTGACAAAGGTTTCTTGATGTTCAAACGTTAAAATAGAACCTGTTATCAAAGGTTGCCCGAATTTATTTCCAAAATCAGAAGCACCATTGGACGCTTTGATTAAAATATCCACAGGTGTTTGATACAACCATTTGCGTTCTGTCATTCTGTTTTCATAATTCTTTTCGGAAAGTTCCAACGTCATGTCATTGGTGGTTTCCGCTCTTTCGGAAAGGTTCTCCGTCATGCCGTTGGAGGTTTCCGCTCTTTCGGAAAGGTTCTCCGTCGTGCCGTTGGAGGTTTCCGCTCTTTCGGAAAGATTCTCCTTAATGCCGTTGGAGGTTTCCGCAACAGCGGAAGCTGAATTTGGATTCTTTTTTAATCTTGAATAAGATGTCATATAAACCGCCGTTCCTGCTAACGGCAACGAACCTTGTCCGCCTGCCAATCGGTCGCGGATTTCTCCTCCAGACCCTGTTGCAGCTCCGTTAAATGGCTCTACAGTGGTCGGGAAATTATGCGTTTCTGCTTTTAAAGAAATTACGGATTCGAATTCGGTTTTGATATAAAAATCGGGTTTGTCGGCAGTTTTGGGAGCAAATTGCTCTACCGTTGGTCCCTTGATGAACGCCACATTATCTTTATAAGCCGAAACAATATCGTTTGGATTTTCGGCAGATGTTTTCTTTATTAATTTGAATAATGAAGTTGGTTTTTCTTCGCCATCAATAACAAAAGTGCCATTGAATATTTTGTGACGACAGTGCTCTGAATTGACTTGTGAGAACCCAAACACTTCCGAATCGGTCAGTTTTCGGTTGAGTTTTTTGGACAGATTTTCTAAATAAGTTACTTCTTCTTGACTTAATGCCAAACCTTCTTGTTGGTTATAAACAGCAATATTATCAATTGTGAGAATAGCTTCAGGCGGTATATTTATTGTAAAAATGTCTTGCTTTAATTCGCTGTACTTTTGCGAAAGCATCGGGTCAAAGTCAGTAAAATCAGCCGAAACATTTTGAAATTCTTCAATTCTGATGATTCCATCAATGCCCATATTTTGGGTAATTTCAACGGCATTGGTGCTCCAAGGAGTAACCATGGCGGCACGTGGACCAATAAAAAAATCCGTCCCGATAGCTATCGGGACGGATTTATTTATTTTTGGGGCATTGCCAAATAACCAATTTAATTTTGAAATAGTCGCTGCCGACAACTCGTTTTGCGTTTGAACAGCAAATACAGTAGAGGTTTCGTTTCCGAAAAAGTGAATCATTGTGTTGTGTTTTTGTCATTGGGGACCAGTCGCGACTTGTCCGTACGTTGTAGTTGCAAATTTATGATATGCAACGCTATTATTTATCTAGTTATTAAAAAAAAGTTAGAATATTATCAAAACTGTAAAATCAATTCTTTAATTAAAGTTCGGACTGCGGGTTCGGCTTTTTCGGCTGCAATTAGCACTTCGGCGTGGCTCACATCGTCAATGTTTGCTTCGTCACCCATGTCTGTAATTACCGAAATTCCAAAGCAGTCTAAACCAATATGACGGGCAACAATCACCTCTGGAACGGTTGACATTCCCACACAATCTGCCCCTAAAATTTTAACCATTCGATATTCAGAAAGGGTCTCAAAAGTGGGGCCTTGAATGCCTAAATAAACGCCATCATGGACTTCGATTGCTAAAGATTCAGCAATATTTTTAACCTTCGAAATCATAGATTTGTTATATGGTTCACTCATATTGACAAATCGCGGACCAAAACGTTCATCGTTCTTGCCTCGCAACGGATGCTCTGGAAACAAATTGATATGGTCATTAATCAAAATGATTGAACCAACTTTGTAGCTTGGATTTACACCGCCAGAAGCATTGCTAACTACTAATTTTTGAACGCCCAATTGTTTCATTACCCGAACCGGAAAAGTAACTTGCTTCATGGAGTAGCCTTCATAAAAATGAAACCGACCTTGCATAGCAACTACTTTTTTGTCGCCAATAGTTCCAAAAACTAATGCTCCAGAATGTCCTTCGACTGTTGAAACCGGAAAATTAGGAATGCTAGAATAGGGCAAAATACTTTCGATTTGAATATCGTCTGTAAAACTTCCCAATCCTGAACCTAAAATCACGCCATATTCCGGAATGATATTCGTATTTTGTTTGATATATGCAACGGTTTCAGCTACTTCTTCCCACATTTTCTGAATATATTTTATATTATTCTTTAACAATTTTAAGTTGATGATTGTTTATTCTTAAAAAATAAATCCCTGGTGCTAGTGCGCTAGTGTCAAAAGTTGTTTTTTCATTTGTGATGTTAAAACTCGCTACTTCTGTTCCTATAATCGAAAAGACACTTGCTTTTGCGCCGATATTTTCTGTAGGAACTGAAATGGACAACATATTTGATACAGGATTTGGATATATTTTTACAGTTTCTTGAATGAAAGAATCGGCAGTTAATGCAGCTTGATAAACCCGAACATAATCTACTTCCATCGTGCTTTGAGTGAAATTAGAATCTATAGCACCGCCAATGCCTCCCATGGCTACGTTTAACAATATAAATTGTGGCGCAAAAAATGGCCAAGTGCTGGCGTTTTTTACCGTTGGATTATAGGTGTAATAAATTTCGTTATCAATCATAAATGATATTTTATTAGGCGACCAATTCATTGAATATACATGAAAAGTAGTGCTCACGTCGGTACTCAAAACCACGCTTGTGTTGACGGTGCTTCCGTATGAAGATGGCGTGTGAATTGATCCGTGAATATAATTTGGATTATTGCCCCAATGTTCCATAATGTCAACTTCGCCACAGTTGGGCCAGTTTAGTGTGGCTGGTGTATAACTATTTCCCATGCTGGTGCCAAGCATCCATATTGCGGGCCAAGTTCCATTGCCAACAGGCAATTTTGCACGAACATCGACCCTGCCATAAGTAAATGAAAAGAGTGAATTTAATCTTGCTGAGGTATAATTTTTTTGAGTGCCATAAGCAGTGTAACTTTCTTTTTTTGCAGTAATTTTTAAGGTTCCGTTGTTTTCATTAACGTTTACTAATCGGTTGGTGTAGTGTTGCAATTCACCGTTTGACCAGCTTCCGTTGTTTGGCGGCACTGTTTCTGCAAACCAATTGGCACTAGAGAAAGTTCCTGAATCATTAAATTCATCTTGCCAAACTAGTTGCGAATAAACCACATCAAGACCATTGTTTGTGGTGCCATCGCTAATGTCGTCAATATAATAAGTCCCAATAGAAGTTTGACCTCCATCAATAAATAAAGTCAATCTACTGTAGGTTCCAGAGGCATTTACTGGGGCAGAATTTGAACTGTATTTTGCTGCCGAAAAATCAAATGAAACTGTTGTCCAGCCCGAGCTAGAAAAATTCTTTAATACTTCTACATTTGGATTTACACCGTTTTCTAATTTCAAAACCATATTATGACTTAGCGCATTTGGGTCATAAAAACGTAGCGTTAAAATTTTTCCTGAATCTAGGTTGATACTAGCTGATAAATCAATAAAAGCACCTTCCCACTGACTACCGCCAGTTTTTGTGAATTTCCCAACCATATTATTAGCATCAAGTGGGTCAGCAACTCTACTAAATTGAGAACCGCTAAAAACCGTGAAATTATCTAAAGTTGGTGAAAAATCAATCGGCATCTGTTGTCCGAAAAAGAACTGACTTATTAATAGAAGCCAAACGAGGAAGTACTGTTTTTGCATAGCTGAAATATTTCATGTAAAACTATTGATTATATTTTATTTCTAGCCACTTTATGCTCTTTTATATTTTTGAATAGTTTTTTCAAGATACTCTTGAATTAAAGCATCAAATTCTTGTCCGTTTTCTTGAAAAATAGTTTGAATTGGAAGGTAAAAAAGCGATGGTGCTAAAATGGAATTTTGCAGTCTAACATAATCTTTTTCAGTAGTAATAATAAGATTATTTTCAGCTAATTTTTTTAATTTATTGATATCAGAATCATTAAATTGATGGTGATCTGGAAAAACCATTACTTCGTCAGCATCTTGTTGAAGGTAATCAAAAAATGGTTTTGGCTTCGCAATACCAGCTACTAAAACCTTTTTTAGTGGTATAATTTCGCTTATTTTTTTCGTTTCTTGATCGTTGTAAACACAATCTGAATAGGCAATACTACTAAAAAAAACTGGAATATGCTTTCCGTTTTTTTGTTTGGTGTTTTTAAGAATTAGATTAGTTATTGATTTCTTTTGGTCGTCACTCAGATTATTTGGACATTTGGTTACAATAATAATTGAAGCTCTTGCAGCACCTTTTCTACCTTCTCTTAAATTGCCGGCGGGCAGCATAAAATCTTTGTAAAACAAATCATCATAAGAAGTGAGCAAAATGGTCAATCCTGCTGCTACACGCCGGTGTTGCATGGCGTCATCGAGCAAAATCACTTCAGGAGGCGTTGATTGCATGAGCAATTGTTCGATTCCGTTTTTTCGGTCAGTATCAACTGATATATCAATATTTTTATATTTTTTGAAATATTGAAATGGTTCATCGCCCAGTGTTGTTGCATTGTCTGCATCAGTTGCTAGCATAAATCCTTTCGATTTACGTTTGTAGCCCCTGCTGAGTGTTGCCACCTTGTATTTATCAGACAATAATCGAATTAGATATTCAATTTGTGGGGTTTTTCCGGTGCCACCAACGCTCAAATTGCCAACAACAATAACTGGAACTTGAAAAGAATAGGGTTTTAAAAAGCCAATATCGAACAAGAAATTTCTGATGCAGGTTATAGAACCATAAATTAGAGAGAAAGGAAATAAGAGTAATCTCAGAATTTTCATCAATTAAAAATAGTATTTCGTTAAAGATGTTGAATTAAAAAGTAATTTAATATGAGTTCAAATATACAAAAATAATAAGGCGACAATAAAATTCAGCCTACAAATGAACTAATCAGTTTGAATTCATAATTCTTGACAAATTATTATTAATAATTATCAAAATCTTAATTTAATTTGAAAACACTTAATCTGCTTCCTATAGATCATTTCTTTAAGCAATAATTTTTTGTCTTTGTAACTTATTGACATTAATACTATCTTCGCTTTTTTAAAAAATAGAGATGAACAACCTGCTCCAAACCCAAATAGAATTCCTTAAAGGCGTCGGCCCCACAAGGGGTGCGCTATTGCGAAAAGAGCTTGGTATTCATCAATATTCAGATTTGATTAATTTCTTTCCGAGTCGCTATATCGACCGTTCGCGTTATTATAAAATCAATGAACTGCAAGCCACTAACACCGAAATTCAGATTATTGGCAAGATTATAGCCCTAAAATCGGTCGAGCCAAACAAAGGCAAAAAGCGATTGGTCGCTACTTTTATAGACGATACTGGCTCGCTGGAATTGGTTTGGTTTCAGGGTCAAAAATGGGTTAAAGACAGTTTGGTGCTCAATACTCTTGTAGTAGTTTTCGGAAAGTGTGCCCTTTTTGGCAACACTTTCAACATTGCACATCCCGAAATTGAATTACTGACTGAGCACGAACAAGCCCTGCGATCATCAATGCAACCTGTGTATAGAAGCACAGAAACTCTTGCCAATCGAGGCATTACGAATCGTGTACTCAATAAATTAATGCAACAAGTTTTTATAGAAACCCAAGCCACGTTTTCTGAAACACTGCCGAATTATTTGTTAGAACAATTAAAATTGATTCCGAAAAGTACGGCATTGCTGGCGGTTCATTTTCCGAAGAGTCCAGAAGTATTGGCAAAGGCGCAGTTTCGGCTCAAGTTTGAAGAGCTTTTTTTTATTCAGTTGCAGCTCATCACAAAAAACTTAATCAGAAAACACAAAATCAAAGGACATCCTTTCAAAACTGTTGGAGTTTTATTTAATGAATTTTATAAAAACCATCTTCCTTTTGATCTGACCAACGCACAAAAACGAGTTATTAAAGAAATTCGTACTGATATGGGCAATCCAGCCCAAATGAACCGATTGCTTCAAGGCGATGTCGGCTCGGGCAAAACCATAGTGGCTCTGATGAGTATGCTAATTGCGCTTGATAACGGTTATCAAGCCTGCCTGATGGCACCTACAGAAATATTAGCAAATCAACACTTTATTGGGCTGTGTGAGTTAGCCAAAGTGTTGCCTATAAACATTAAATTATTAACAGGATCGACCAAAACCGCCCAACGAAAAATACTTTTTGAAGAACTTGAAAACGGCAGCCTTGATATTCTAATTGGAACTCATGCATTGCTAGAAGATAAGGTAGTATTTAAAAATTTAGGGTTGGCAATTATTGATGAACAACATCGTTTTGGGGTGGAACAACGTTCTAAATTATGGCGAAAAAACACCATTCCTCCCCATATTTTAGTTATGACCGCAACGCCAATTCCGAGAACACTCGCAATGAGTCTTTATGGCGACCTTGATATTTCGGTAATCGATGAATTGCCGCCTGGCAGAAAACCA
>CAIXNQ010000120.1 GCA_903920835.1 uncultured Bacteroidota bacterium
AACTCCGTTTTGACAACAAGCTGCCGTTTGACAAAATTCAAACATGTATTTCCCTATGGGTCTTTGGTTGAACATGGTATAAAAAGTAACTACTTCGAATACTTCAATAGGTAATATTTCTAAAATCTCGGCTACTTTGTTTTGCAATTCAATACTCAACCAATTGTCGTGAGCATCTTGAACTTCGTGTAAAACGGGTAATAAAGCTGATTTCTTTTTATCGGCTGGATAATGACTGATTAACTCATTGATGCGAGCCATCAAGGGTTCAGTAATGTTTATCTCTTGTTTGATGTGTGATCTTTCCATAATTCTTAAGCGTCTAATTCGCCCGCAATTACATTTAAACTTGATAATATTACGATCGCGTCGGATAACATTCCGCCTTTAATCATTTCTGTATAAGCTTGATAATAGATATAACAAGGTCTGCGGAACTTCAAACGATAAGGGGTTCTACTTCCGTCGGTAATTAAATAAAAACCTAATTCTCCATTTCCACCTTCAACTGCATGATAAATTTCATCCACTGGAACTGGAACTTCTCCCATCACAATTTTGAAGTGATAAATTAAACTTTCCATATTGGTGTAAACGTCTTCTTTCGGTGGCAAATAATAATCAGGAACATCTGCATGAATTGGTCCTTCTGGTAATTTGGCTAAAGCTTGTTTGATGATACTAATACTTTCCCAAACTTCTGCATTACGAACACAAAAGCGGTCATAAGTATCACCTGATTTTCCAACAGGAACATTAAATTCAAAATCTTCGTAAGATGAATACGGTGCTGCTTTTCGAACATCATAATCAATTCCAGCGGCACGTAGATTTGGACCGGTTAATCCATATTGCATCGCTTTTTCAGCAGTAATTGGTCCAACGTTAACCGTTCTGTCGATGAAAATTCTATTTCTTTCGAAAAGATTTTCAAATTCTTTCCAAGCCAATGGAAAATCTGTTAAAAAAGTGTCCAATTTTTTGAAAGCCTCTTCAGACCATTCTCTTTCAAATCCCCCTATTCTACCCATATTAGTGGTTAAACGAGCGCCACAAATTTCTTCATAAATCTCATAAACCTTTTCTCTAAATTGAAATACATAAAGGAAACCTGTATAGGCTCCCGTATCAACACCCAAAATCGAATTACAAATTAAGTGATCTGTAATACGGGCTAACTCCATTACGATAACTCTTAAATATTGTGCTCTTTTTGGCACTTCAATATTTAATAGTTTTTCAACTGTCATCCACCAAGCCATGTTGTTGATTGGTGATGAACAATAGTTCATTCTATCTGTCAATACATTGATTTGATAAAACGGACGATTTTCGGCAATTTTTTCAAAAGCACGATGAATGTAACCAATAGTCGGTTCGGCATCTATAATTCGTTCGCCATCCATCAACAGAATATTTTGAAAAATTCCGTGAGTAGCTGGATGTGTTGGACCCAAATTTAAGATAGAATATTCACTCCCATCTTCGTTTTGCGTTTGTTCTATAATCTTAGCATATCGATGCTCTGGTGGTAATAATAAATCTGACATTTTATAATGTTGAGTTATCCATTTGACTTTTTACTGGTGTTCTTCCGAAGAAACGATCATCTTTGTCGGTTCTTCCGCTGTCTTCCATCGGAAATTCTTTTCTCATTGGGTGAGAGACCATTTCAACCATATTCAGAATTCGCTTCAATTGAGGGTGCCCTATAAAATCAATTCCGAAGAAATCCCATGCTTCACGTTCCATCCAATTGGCACATAAGAACAAATCTGTAATTGTTTCAACTTGTGGATTTTCAGGCAAAAAAGTTTTTACACGAATTCGAACATTTTCAATCCAATTATGCATTTGATAAACTACTGCAAATTGATGTTCTTCATCGTTATCTGGAAAATGTATTCCTGTTAAATCGGTTAAGAAATGAAAGTTCAAGTCGGCTTCTTCTTTTAGAAAACGAATAACTTCATGT
The DNA here is from genome assembly GCA_903920835.1 of uncultured Bacteroidota bacterium. GTDB lineage: Bacteria > Bacteroidota > Bacteroidia > Flavobacteriales > Flavobacteriaceae > Flavobacterium. The sequence continues at coordinate 1,976 of CAIXNQ010000120.1, forward strand.
ATAACATTTGGAGTTGCTTCTAAAGTATAAATATCTCTTTTCATTTCAAAATTTAAAACATTATTTTGAAATTTTTGAGATAATTTTTCTTGAATGTATGATTTTTCTAAAGCCATATTATAGGTTATAGGAAGCTAGTAATTCTTTATATTCTGGCGAATTTCTTCTTCGAACAGATTCATTACGAACCAATTCTTGTAATTGCATTACACCATCTACTATTTGTTCTGGTCTTGGAGGACACCCAGGCACATATACATCAACTGGAATCACTTTGTCAATTCCCTGCAAAACCGAATATGTGTCGAATACACCGCCAGAACATGCACAAGCTCCCACAGATATTACCCAACGAGGTTCAGACATTTGCTCATAAACTTGACGTAAAATTGGCGCCATTTTTTTTGAAATGGTTCCCATAACCATCAGCATATCGGCTTGACGAGGAGAAAAACTTACTCTTTCAGAACCAAAACGTGCTAAATCATAATGAGAAGCCATGGTTGCCATGAATTCGATTCCACAACAAGAAGTAGCAAATGGTAAAGGCCAAAGCGAATTAGCACGAGCCATACCAACTACATCGTTTAATTTAGTAGCAAAAAAACCTTCGCCTGTTACTCCTTCTGGAGGAGCTACCATATTTATTTTTGAATCACTCATTTATAATTCTTAAATTTATAATTAAAATTATTCCCACTCTAGCGCTTTCTTCTTAATAATGTAGAAGAATCCGACTAAAAGTAATAACATAAAAATAACCATTTTTATCATTCCGTCTATTCCTAATTCTTTGAAATTTACAGCCCACGGATACAAAAAAATTACCTCAACATCAAAAAGCACAAAAAGGATTGCAACCAAGAAATATTTTACAGAAAATGGAATTCTAGCATTTCCGATAGATTCAATTCCACATTCAAAATTTTTATCTTTATTTTTTGAATGTCTTTTTGGCCCTAATTTTCCTGAAACAAAAATAGTTCCAGCAACAAAACCAACTGCTAGAATTAGTTGCATTAATATTGGAATATAGCTTGATTGATTTGAATCCATATTTGACAAAGCTTTTTACAAAATTAGCTACAAAGATAACTTTCATTAGTTAAATAGCAATTAAAATAACAAATTTGATTTATACAATTGCAGATATATAATATAATTTTGATTAATTCTAAATAGTTTTTTTCTAATTTAAACAAAAAAAGGCTGTCCAAAATATTCAGACAGCCTTTTGTAGTTGAAAATTGAGAAAAGAAAGTTTTATTTTTTAATCGATGATGCAGTTGAACCATCACCTATTAAGGAATTGAACAAATCTTTATTTACAAGTAATTTTTCAAATTGTTTAGCATCTAAAGAAGCTTCTATTTTAGCTCTCATTATGTTCTTAGTTTCTTCTTTGCGTTCTTTTGAAGCATCTGGGTTGTTAAAAACCTCGTACTTCATAACAAAAAGTCTAAAAAAATCTGCGTTTTGGGTGTCATTTAGCCCCAAAAACTGAGTCAAAGTTACAGCATCTTTCTTTGCTAATTCTTCGTTAGAAATTTTCTTAACTTGTGCATTTGCAGAAATTGAAAATGCTAGTAAAAACATAATAGAAACAAATATTTTTTTCATAAAATCAAAATTTAATTAAATTAATGATTCAAAAATAGTGGTTTTGATTTTAATGGCAAAATTTATTTTGACATTTGAGCATCTTTTTCCTTTTTTTCTCGGAATTGCTCCATCTTTTCTTTTCTCTCTTCCTGAATTTTATCCCATTTTGCTAATTGTTCTGGGTTTAAAATTCTAGAGATTTTTTCTTTAGTTGCTTTTTGTTGATCAAGCATTCTGTTTTTTAGTGCTAAACGCTCCTCTGGAGTTGGTTTAATACCAGCTGTTTTCTTCTCCATACGTTCTGCTTTAAATGCTGCTTTGTTTGTTTCAATATCAGCAATGATTTTACCTATTTCTTTTTGCTGACTTTCATTAAGCCCCAACTCCTTTGTCAATCTTTTTAATTTCATTTGACTTCGTTGTTCGGGAGAGAGTTGTTCCATTTTTTCTCTTGGAGATTTTTCATTTGACTCTTGTGCAAAAGCTGTAATCCCTACAACTAATAATGCTGCAAAAACAATTTTTTTCATAATTTTTTATTTTAATTTATTTAAATAAGATACAAATCTAATTAATTGGTTTAATTGATACAATGAAATAATATAATTCTATTAAAAATCTCTAAACATTTAATTTGATGTAAAGAGAATTTATTGTTTTATCTGCAATAAATCTGTAAAGCCTTATATTTGCAATTCATTATATTAATTACTTATGAATTCAACTGTTGCTGGGTTTTCTAAATTGTCTAAGGAAGAAAAAATTAACTGGATTGCAAAAACTTATTTTCACAAACCAGAGATTGCGCTTCAAACACTCAAACAATACTGGAATGACGACCAAAAACTGCAACAACTTCACGATGAATTTATAGAAAATACAGTTTCAAATTTCTATCTCCCTTTTGGGATTGCGCCAAATTTTCTTATTAATAATAGCGTTCGAACAATTCCGATGGCAATTGAAGAAAGTTCTGTGGTAGCGGCGGCATCTAAAGCTGCAAAATTTTGGGCAAGTAGAGGCGGTTTCAAAGCAACAGTAATTGGTACTGAAAAAATTGGGCAAGTTCATTTTATATTTAATGGAGCTGCTCAAAAACTAACTGATTTTTTCAATCAAAAAAAACAACTTTTATTAGAATCAACTGATGAGATTACTAAAAATATGCGCGCAAGAGGCGGTGGCATTAGTGAAATAGAACTTCGAGACAAATCCAATTTAATTCCGAATTACTTTCAGTTTCATGTTACTTTTGAAACTAAAGACAGTATGGGAGCTAATTTCATAAATTCCTGTTTGGAACAATTGGCAAAAACCTTACAAAAAGAAGTCCAAGAATGGAATAAATTTGATACTGACGAAAAAAACATTGAAATAATCATGTGTATTTTATCAAATTATGTACCAAATTGCCTTGTTCGTGCCGAAGTTTCTTGTTTGGTTTCAGAACTTAAAGATAAAAATATTCAAGACCCAGAGGCTTTTGCAAACAAATTTGTTCAAGCGGTTAAAATAGCCGAAGTTGAACCTTTTCGAGCAGTTACGCACAATAAAGGAATTATGAACGGAATTGACGCTGTGGTTATAGCAACTGGAAATGACTTTCGTGCTGTTGAAGCTGGTGTTCATGCTTATGCGTCAAAATCTGGAAACTATTCTAGCCTTTCGCAGGCAAAGATTGAAAACGGAAAATTCTATTTTTGGCTTGAAATTCCGCTGGCACTCGGAACAGTTGGCGGATTAACCTCCTTGCATCCATTGGTGAAATTGGCATTAGAGATGCTCGAAAATCCGTCTTCAAAAGAGCTGATGGAAATTGTAGCTGTAGCTGGATTAGCCCAAAATTTTGCGGCTCTTCGTTCGTTGACTACCACCGGGATTCAGGCTGGACACATGAAAATGCACCTTAATAATATTTTAAATCAATATAATGCAACTGATGCTGAACGAGAGCTAATCAAAACACATTTTAAAGACCAAACGGTTTCTCACGCTGCAACTGTATCATTTATTGAAAAACTCCGACAATAATTTTTCCTAATGAATGATAAAAAAACGTTTTACAGCAACGGTAAATTATTGATTACTGGTGAATATCTTGTTCTAGACGGTGCAAGATCGTTGGCAATCCCTACAAAATTTGGGCAATTCTTGATTGTCGAAGAGATCGAAAATTCTAATTGTATTCATTGGAAAAGCATAGATAAAGAGGGAACTATTTGGTTTGAAGAACAAATTTCGTTCTCTTCAATCATTAAGAATGACGCTTTTGAAGATGCTACAAACCTAAAGAACACGCTAATTGAAATCTTGCATCAAGCCTATTTATTACAACCTAATTTTATTGCTAACTCAAACGGATTTAGTGTTGAAACCAGACTGACTTTTCCTCGAAACTGGGGTCTTGGTTCTTCGTCAACCTTGTTAAACAATATTTCGAAGTGGTTACAAATTGATCCTTTTGTTTTGAACCGAAACACTTTTGGAGGCAGCGGTTATGACATTGCTTGCGCCAATGTTGACCAATCTATTATTTATCAAATTACTGACGAAAAACCATTGGTTGAGTTAGTCAGTTTCAACCCGAGTTTCAAAGAACATTTATTTTTTGTTTATCTAAATCAAAAACAAAGCAGCAAAGAAGCCATTTCAAAATACAGAAATAAACAACAAATTATTGCGCCTTTTGTCCATCAAATTAACGCCATTACTTCACACATTATTGCTTCCAAAACCCTAGAAGAATTTGCTTCATTACTCGAAAAACATGAAATTATTTTGAGTAATATCCTTGAAACTACTACCGTCAAAGAAAATCTGTTCCCAGATTTTGATGGTGTCATTAAAAGCCTCGGTGCTTGGGGTGGCGACTTTGTTTTGGTCGTTTCAAAAAACAACCCTACCGAATATTTTGTTTCAAAAGAATATCAAACAATTTTATCTTATCAAGAGATGCTCATGTAGTATTTTCTTTCTTAACATTCATCTAAACTAATTTTAGATTAATGACTAAAACGCCCTAACCGAATCTATAGCGAAACTGCCACTTATGGGCACAAGGAAAGAACTCCAGAAACTCTAGTAAAAACTTTACCGCACCAGGAGGATTAACCAAAACAATTGAAGTTGATCTTTTTACTTGGTAGCAATTAGATTATATCAATAAAGTTAAAGTTGTATTTAGCTTTAAAACCATTTATTTCAAAGAAATTAAAAGAGATTATTATTTTTCTTAAAAATTGCAGAAGGTTCAGATAGGGGTTTGTTATATATACACTTGTCTTTTTTTGGATTCAATGATTATATTCCCTTGCTTGAATTTCAAAAAACCTATTAAATATTGAACACCCCATCAATCTTATCATTCCAAAATACTTTTTTTTTGTGCTTTGAAGTTTTGAAAACCAATTGGTGCTTCCTTACTTCTGGTC
>CAIXNQ010000121.1 GCA_903920835.1 uncultured Bacteroidota bacterium
AATGGTGAAAACGTTGTATGTGTATACGTAGCTATTGGACAAAAAGCTTCATCTGTAGCACAAATTGTAACAACATTACAAGAACGCGGTGCAATGAAATATACTATTGTTGTTGCTGAAAACGCAGATGCACCAGCTACTCTTCAATACTTAGCACCATATACTGGGGCAGCATTAGCTGAATACTTTATGTATACAGGACGTCATACTTTAGTAATTTATGACGATTTATCAAAACAAGCGCAAGCTTACCGTCAAATGTCGCTTTTACTAAAACGACCACCAGGACGTGAAGCATATCCAGGCGACGTTTTCTATTTACACTCTCGTCTTCTAGAGCGTGCAGCTAAATTAAGTAATGCATTAGGTGAAGGAAGTATGACTGCTCTTCCTGTTGTTGAAACACAGGGTGGTGACGTATCTGCTTATATTCCAACAAACGTAATTTCAATTACGGATGGACAAATCTTCTTATCAGCCGATCTTTTCAACTCTGGTATTAGACCAGCTATTAACGTAGGTATTTCTGTATCACGTGTAGGTTCAGCTGCTCAAATTAAAGCAATGAAACAAGTTGCTGGTACATTAAAATTAGAACTAGCTCAATTTGCAGAACTTGAAGCTTTCTCACAATTTGCATCAGACCTTGACCAAGCAACGCAAAATCAACTTGCACGTGGTGTTCGTCTTCGTGAACTTTTAAAACAAGCACAATCTGCTCCATTAAAAGTTGAAGAGCAAGTATGTACAATTTTTGCTGGTATTGAAAATTATTTAAAACCAATTGCGGTAGAAAAAGTGCCAGAATGGTTACGTGGACTTCGTGAATATATTCAAACACAACAACCAAGTATTTACGAATCGATTCGTACAACAAAAGCTTTCTCGGCAGATAATCAAACTCTTCTTCGTAAAACTATTGTAGACTATTCTGCAACTGTTAAATAATTAAAGACGTAGTGAAATTGATGCTTGTGGCTAAATATTTCGCGCAAATAACCTTTTGGCTTACGTTAAAAAATTTACCGATTTAAAAAGCTAATATTTTACCTGTTGGCCCATCTCAATAAATAAAAGATGGGCCAACAGGTAAAATATTAGCTTTCGATTTACTTTTTTTTAAGTTTTGTTTATGTAAACAAATCCACAAGTAAACAAAATTCGAGAAGTCGATAAAACTAAACAGAAGATCAATTTATTTAAAATTTATGGTAGAACCATTACTCTCAGGAATCGTACTAGGTTTCCTTCCAATTACTATTGCCGGCCTATTTGTTACAGCTTATCTTCAGTATCGCCGTGGAGATCAATTAAATTTCTAAACAAATGCGACCTTTTTTGGCGCTTAGCGCCAAAAAAGGTCGCATTTGTTTAGAAATTTAATTGATCTTTGTTTAAAAATTTATCGAGTTTTGTATATTGCAAATAATAAAAAACTGAAATCCACATATAAGTTTTGAATCTTTAATCTAATAAGTTAGTGAATTTTAATTGGATCTTATAAAGTCTTCTTTTGAATAGTTTTGGTCCCTACAAATGTTTTATTGAGAAAAAATTCTTTATTATTATAAATTTAATACAGTTTCCCATCTTTTGTTCAGAGCAAAAAATGATCAAATGATTCAAAAAAGCGAGTTTTTCGCCGTAGGCGGATTGTTTTAAAGTCCTTTAAAAAGCTTCGCAAATTTAAAAAATAAGCCATAACTATTTTTCTATTAATCCGCTTTACGCGAAAATATTTTTTCATCTTCTTTAAAGTTTTTAAATTCATTTTAGCTTCTTGGTTTGTTTTAAATTGTTAAGTTGTGGAATTCACTAGATAAAAACAATATACAAATTACAAAGTGAAAAGTGAATCAAACTAGCGTCGAAAAACCTGAAAATAAAGCTAGATAAGAGATCAAAACTTGAATATCTCTTCAAACGCATTTCGCAAGTTCTATTCGCTGAAAGCGAATGGAAGAGCATAACCCGCCCTTATTTCTTTTATTTTTCTTTTGCTCCACAAAGGGGTCGGGCTTACTTTTTATAAAAATTAAATTCGACCAAAAAGAATAATAAAGAAGGGCAATTAGTTTCGTC
>CAIXNQ010000122.1 GCA_903920835.1 uncultured Bacteroidota bacterium
GATATTAAAGCCGCTGCTACTGCTTATACTGGAGCTGCTGCATTTCTCGGCGGAGTTTCAATCCCACAAGTAAACGATTATGATGCTATTGCTGCATTGGCAGCTCAGGTTGATAACGCAACATTCGGAAGCATTCAGGCAAATGCTGCTGTAATGAGCACCAATAAGAAATACAGAATGGGAGTTACGAAGAATCAATTCGGCGATTATTTGCAGAGACCTGAAGTATTATCAAATGTTGGATTTGTTGGTAATCCTGCTATGGGTGCCGATGATCTATTGGTTGGTGATTTCAAACAATACAACATCTTGTTACGTGGCGGAATGATCGTAAGAGTTGGTTACAACGGAACAAACTTCGCAGAGAACAAATTCTCAATCGTAATGGAACAATATTACATTGATTATATCACTACTGCAAGGAAACCTGCAATTGTAACTGGACCTGATTTCGCAACAATTAAAACTGCAATCGGCGCAGCATTGGTATAAGCCGACCAGATTAATTTTTTAAAATTTCTTGTAAAAAATAACGCTTAAATAATTTTTATGGAAACAAACACAAACCAAAGCGGATTCGATAAAAATGCAAACGGATCAGCTCATGGAAGTGCCGATGTGACCATAGAAACAAATTCAGACATTCAGACTATCGGAGAAAATTCCAGTAGCCTGAATGTTGTTACAATGTCTTTAGAGATTGGACATTCGAGCACTTATAAAAGTATCTCCAAAAAAGTAAAAGTAAAAATTGAATATCCAAAAGATTGGAAAAATCCAAAGTTTATGGCTGATGGAGATATTAAAGAAGTGAGCGAAGACACTGCTCAAACATTTGTTGAACTGGGAATTGGTACTATCATAAAAGATTGATCATGTCATTAATTGATGCCTCATATTTTGTAAAGAAGCTGAATATTCCTAATACGGATAGTCCAGAAATTGCGGAAGCAGTAACATCATACATCAACCAGTTTGAACCGATGTTTTTGCAGAGGCTTTTTGGTTATCCTTTGTATAGCGCGTACAAAGCCCACTCTGCAGATGCGAGGTTTACTGATATCTTGAATGGTAAGGAATACACCAATCTGAATGGATATTTAAACAAATGGAATGGATTGATTGAAGTATTGGTTCCAGCACCAACACCACCTGCCACTACTCCAGTTGCACAAAAGCAAAGCATCATTGCAAACTTCGTTTATTACCACTACAGAATTGAGAACGTGACTCAATTCAGTGGTATAGGTGAAATGCTGATGTTTGGCGAAAATGCAAATGCTGTAAGTCCACGCAGAAGGCTTGCAACAGTATGGAATGAGATGAGTAATGTGGTAAAACAATTTATTCAATTCTTAGATGCTAATCAATCAATTTATCCAGAATGGACTTATATAGACAAAGTAGCAGCGTTAGAATATTTCGGATTTGTAAACCCATTTTTTTAATCACATAATTTTTATAAACAATGAAAAAAATAATTTTCATTTTGATTGTGGCCAGCACATTAATGGCTACGCAAACAAACGCACAAGGTATACAGGCTGCGCTTGTATCGCCAACTTACGGTAACACAATTGATACTGTA
>CAIXNQ010000123.1 GCA_903920835.1 uncultured Bacteroidota bacterium
ATACATGAGTGACCAAATGACTGATAGAAATAGGTTGCCCCATCTCAACTTGCGTTAGATTTGTATCTTTTATCTCTCTTCCGTCCACCAAAATTACAAGTCCAGAACCAATTGCTTCCATTTGTTTTCCATTTGTAATCAATAAACCTGTGTCTTCTCCAAGACCGATTCCGAGTACTTTTGGATTACCTACAACCGCCTGAAAAAGTCGCCCAATTCTGCCACGTTGCACAAAATGAGTATCAATAATTACATCGTCAATAAGTCCTAAACCGCTAGTAATTTTTACTTCGCCTTTTAAAAGTGCTTCGGAGCTACTGCCTTGATAAATCATATTGTTTGAAGCAGCTGCAGCACCCGCAGAGGTTCCAGCATAGATGAAATTTTCGTTATTATATTTATGAAGTAACAAATCATGAAACGGAGTTCCGCCGAGAATAGAAGTCAAACGCAATTGGTCACCACCAGTAAACATAACGACATCGGCAGCCTTTAGTTTTTCAATAATTTCAGGTTCTGAGGCTTGTTCACGCTTTTCTATATTAAGAACATCTACGTTATTTGCGCCCAAATAGCTGAGAGCTTTTACATATTCAGGTCCAATTTCTTTAGGAATTTTTGAAGCAGTTGTGATTACTTCTATTCTAGAATTTTCTTTGTGTTTCGCTTCGTTTATGATTCTTTTTAGAATTCCTGTTTCAAAAAAGTTAAGGTTTTTTGATGCATCTTTGTCTAAATCGGTTTCAGTAAAACTTCCTTTATCTACTGCACCGCCAATAATTACAAGTTTTCCATGTATCTTCATTTGGTAAAAATAAATAAAAACTTAAAATATCCAATTAATCCAAGACTTTTTTCATAAAATTAGCCTCAATAAAATAATTTCATTACAAATCAAAAAAAAACTTGATTGTTAGCTAAAAAAAATATATTTTAGTTGGCAAAAATCACCTACTTTTAACATAAACAATGTAAATAATTTAGTTTTACTTTAAAATGTAATTCAAAATTAAATCAAATCATTGACATATAAATAATTAATAACCAAATAATCATTACGCTTTATGAAAATTTTAAAAATTCAAGCATTAAGAGGCCCCAATATTTGGAGTGTACAAAGAAAGAAATTAATCCAAATGCGATTGGATTTAGAAGAAATGGAAGAATTTCCTACTAATAAAATTGACGGATTTAGAGAACGTATCGAAAAAATGTTTCCTACAATGATAGAACATCGATGTTCAGAAGGCGTTCGGGGTGGTTTTTTCTCTCGAATTGACAAAGGCACCTGGATGGGACACGTCATTGAGCACATTGCTTTAGAAATTCAAACTCTAGCCGGCATGGAAACCGGTTTTGGAAGAACCAGAGAAACCAAAACGCCAGGAATATATAATGTAGTTTTTAGTTATACAGAAGAAAACGTAGGTCTTTTTGCTGCCGAAAGTGCCGTGGCTATTGCCGATGCACTTATTAAAGGTACAGCATATGACCTTCAAGCCGATATTAAAAAAATGCGTGAAATTAGAGAACGTGTTCGACTCGGACCAAGTACTGGAAGTATCGTCGAAGAAGCTGTCGCAAGAGATATTCCTTGGATTCGACTTGGAACAAATTCGCTTGTTCAGTTGGGTTATGGTGTCCATCAGATGCGTTTTCAAGCTACAATTACTTGCAATACCAGCAATATTGCGGTAGATATTGCTTGTAATAAAGAAGAAACCAAAAGAATGCTGGAATTAGCTTCAATTCCTGTTGCCAATGGCGGAATTTGTGTTGACGAAGAAGATTTAGAAGCTACTATTAAAAAAATAGGCTATCCTATTGTGTTAAAACCACTCGATGGCAACCACGGAAAAGGCGCATCAATTAACGTCACCAATTGGGACGATGCTGTGTCTGGATTGGCTTATGCAAAAAATTACAGCCGTCGTGTTATTGTTGAAAAATTCATTACTGGATTTGATTTTAGAGTATTGATTATCGACAATAAACTGGTTGCTGCCGCAAAAAGAGAGCCAGCCCACGTGAAAGGAAACGGCAAAAGCACCATTCAAGAACTTATTGACGAAACCAACAAAGACCCAAGAAGAGGCTACGGACATGAAAATGTGTTGACGCAAATTGATGTTGATAGAGACACGCTCGACCTGCTCGAAAAACTGGGTTATTCGCTAGAAACAGTACCAAGAAAAGATGAAATTGTATATCTGAAATCAACGGCTAATTTGAGTACTGGTGGCACCTCTGTTGATGTTACCGACTTGATGCATCCCGAAAATATTTTTCTGTGCGAACGAATTTCGAGAGTGATTGGTCTTGACATTTGTGGTGTTGATATTATGGCAGAAAACCTTACGCAGCCATTAAAAGAAAACGGTGGTTGCATACTCGAAGTTAATGCCGCACCTGGTTTCAGAATGCACCTTGCGCCTTCAGAAGGATTGCCAAGAAACGTTGCCGCACCAGTAATCGACATGCTTTATCCACCCGGAAAACCAAGTAGAATTCCGATTATTGCTGTTACAGGAACCAACGGAAAAACCACCACCACCAGACTTTTGGCACATATCGTCAAAAATAATGGATTTAAAGTTGGTTTCACTACTTCCGATGGAATTTATGTTCAAAACCACATGATGGAAAAAGGCGACACCACCGGACCTCTTTCAGCTGAATATATACTTAAAGATCCAACAGTAGAATTTGCAGTATTGGAGACCGCTCGTGGTGGAATCTTACGTTCTGGGTTGGGCTTTAGTCGTTGCGATATTGCCATTATCACCAATATTCAAGAAGATCATTTGGGGTTGAACGACATCGATACGCTCGAAGATTTAGCACGTGTAAAAAGCACTGTCGTTAAGAGCGTGAAAAAAGATGGCTGGGCAATTTTGAATGCCGAAGATGATTATTGTGTGAAAATAGCCAACGAATTGAGTTGCAATGTTGCCTATTTTAGTCTTGATGAAGAAAACCCTTTAATCAAGAAACTGGGCAAAGAAGGCAAAATTGTGGCGGTTTATGAAAACGGATTCATCACCATCAAGAAAGGGGAGTGGAAGATTAGAGTAGAGAAAGCCAGCCATGTGCCCTTGACGCTTGGCGGAAAAGCGAAGTTTATGATTGCAAATGCGCTTGCGGCTACGCTGGCCAGTTATATTTATGGTTTCAAAATCGAAGACATTAGCCTGTCGTTGCAAACATTTATTCCGAGTGTGGCACAAACGCCGGGCAGAATGAACATTTTTGATTTCAAAAAGTTTAAAGTTTTGATTGATTTTGCTCACAATCCCTCGGGCTATCGTGCTGTTGAAGGCTATTTAGACAACGTTACTGCTATCAAAAAAATCGGAATCATTGCTGGTGTTGGCGACCGCAGAGATGAGGATATTAAAGAATGTGGACTCATTGCCGCTCGAATGTTTGACCACATTATTATCCGTCAAGAAAAACACCTTCGTGGGCGCACCGAAGAAGAGATTATCAATTTAATTCTGGAGGGCATTGCTGCTTCGGGCAGAACGGTGACTCACGAAATCATTACCAAAGAAGTAGAAGCCATTAAACACGCTATGGATACCGCCGAAGAAGGAAGTTTCATTACGGCATTGAGCGATGTAGTGACCAACGCCATCGAGATTGTTCAGGAATATCTTGACAAAGAAAACGACGCCGACAACAGCTAGTAATAGCAATATTTAAGTAATTAAAATCCCAAAAGCCATTAGGTTTTTGGGATTTTTTGTTGAGATTAGTTGATTGAAGTTTGGGTTGGTTGAATGAAATTGTTTAACCCTCGCTAGGTTTGTTTAACCCTCGCAGGATTTCAAACCCTGCGAGGGTTTTAAGTTCTATTTTTCCATATTCAAGTTCTATTTATAGGTATTCAAGTCTTATTTCTCCATATTCAAGTTCTATTTCTTCTATCGAAGATAATATTGTCGATTTTAAATGTCATTTGGTCGATAGTAATTTCGATTTTTTAGTATGAAGCCATTTTTTGAGCAATATTTTAGTGTATATTTTTAATGCCACGAATTCACGAATTTATATTAATAAATCAGTTTTTATGATTAAAA
>CAIXNQ010000124.1 GCA_903920835.1 uncultured Bacteroidota bacterium
CTATTTAACGGTAGCCTTGAAGCCCGCCTTGTTAAATATGAAATGTATGAAGGCAGCAAAAAAGCCAAATTTCAAGAACAAATTGATTAAAATAGGTATTTAGAATATACCAAATAGCAATTATTATCATATAATTTCTATTTTTGTCAAGCAAATAAAATTAACATAAAAACATATAAATCATGAGTTCATTTGACGTTGTCATTATAGGTTCAGGTCCTGGCGGATACGTTGCGGCTATTCGTTGTGCCCAATTGGGATTCAAAACTGCAATTATTGAGAAATATTCAACTCTTGGTGGCACTTGCTTAAATGTAGGTTGCATTCCTTCAAAAGCGTTATTGTCTTCTTCGCATCATTATGCAGAAATTGCACATTTTGAAGAAAATGGAATTGAAATTTCTGGCGAAGTAAAAGTGAATCTCGAAAAAATGATTGCCCGCAAACAAGCCATTGTTGACCAAACCTCAGGCGGAATTAATTTTTTGATGGACAAAAACAAAGTCAAAGTTTTTAACGGAATTGGTTCTTTTCAAGATGCAACACATATTTTGGTTACTAAAAACGACGGTACTACTGAAACTTTAGAAGCAAAGAATACCATTATTGCTACAGGTTCAAAACCATCAAATCTACCTTTTATTAAATTAGATAAAGAACGAATCATCACTTCTACAGAAGCATTAAAACTAAAAGAAATACCGAAACATTTAGTCATTATTGGTGGCGGAGTAATCGGAATCGAACTTGGTCAAGTCTATCTACGTCTGGGAGCTGAGGTTTCGGTAGTAGAATTTATGGATCGAATAATTCCAGGAATGGATGGCGCATTGTCAAAAGAATTGACCAAAGTTTTGAAGAAACAAGGAATGAAATTCTATACTTCTCACAAAGTGAAATCGGTTGAAAGAAATGACAACACAGTTGCTGTTCAAGCCGAAAATAGCAAAGGTGAAACCATTACTCTCGAGGGAGATTATGCCTTAATTGCTGTTGGAAGACGACCTTTTACAGATGGACTACAGGCAGAAAAAGCAGGGGTAAAACTAACTGAAAGAGGTCAAATTGAAGTCAATGATCATCTGCAAACCAACATTGCAAACATCTATGCTATAGGAGATGTGGTTCGTGGAGCGATGCTTGCCCACAAAGCAGAAGAAGAGGGTAAAATGGTAGCCGAAATTATTGCAGGTCAGAAACCTCATATTGATTATAATTTGATTCCTGGTGTTGTTTATACGTGGCCTGAAGTCGCAGCGGTTGGTCAAACAGAAGAGCAATTGAAAGCCAACAAAATAGAATTTAAGTCAGGAAGCTTTCCATTCAAAGCGCTTGGTCGTGCTAGAGCCAGTAGCGATCTTGACGGATTTGTTAAAATATTAGCAGACGCCAAAACAGATGAAGTATTAGGAATTCACATCATTGGGGCACGTGCCGCAGATTTAATTGCCGAAGCAGTAACTGCCATGGAGTTTAGAGCTTCTGCCGAAGACATTTCGAGAATGAGTCATGCACACCCAACCTTTGCCGAAGCCATAAAAGAAGCCGCACTTGCAGCCACCGACAACAGGGCATTGCATATATAAATTGATATTAAATTAAAAAAGAGTTGCTAGTCAACTCTTTTTTTTGTTTTAGATTTTGTCAGTTTTTGAGTTTTGTAAACTTTGAGGTATTTAATTCAAAAAGTTATTTTATTTTTCAAAACTTTTATTTTAATTTTTTCGGTTGAATAACAATTGTTTTTATTTTCTTTGAGTAAAATCTAAATTTTCTCTTTTTGAAAATGCTATAGATAGAATAACAATTTGATTATATTTATAGTCAACAAAATAATGGATATGATAGGGAAATTGCTCTAATCGGTGCATTCTTATTTGGTTGTACATTACATCATCTGCTTCAGGATTTAATGAAATATATTTCTTGGCTTCCCTAATTCTCAATAAAAAATCTTTAGCAACCTAGGTGAGATTGCATAATAATAAGCTTTGGCTTTTTGTAAATCTTGTTTAACAAAAGGTCTGTAAACAAATTTGAAAGTCATATTTCTTGCTCTAATTCGTCTAATAAAGCATCAAAATCAGATACATCATTTGGGTTTTCTAAATAATCTTTTAAACGATTATCGAGCATTTTTTTTGTTTCATCTGAAATTTCAAATGCAATATCTTCTTCAATTATTATTGTTATTGGGCGAGTTTTATAAGCTGCTTTAATAGAATCAATGATGTCGGTATTTATTTCTTGAGCAGACGATAGATGATAGGTAGTTTGCATTTTTTTACTTTTGATTGACAAATTTACTTAAAAATAATTATTTTTCTATTTCTCAAAAAAAAATCAATCCTTTAAATAATTATATTTTGATATTTTTCCCCATTATTTCAATACAATTACTAATCAATCTAAATTCGTTAAAAAAAATGGAAATAGTAAATTTGTTACTTGATAGAGTCGTAATTCTTTTCAAATTCTCATTCAAAACCCTCGAATTCTAATTTACTTATTTATTATTGATTGGAAATACTACTTTTGAAGTTCAATTGTATATCCATGAAATCAAAGCTATTTTTATTTGTAATATTCTGTGGCTCTTTAATTGCATTTTCGCAAAATAAAAAGCTCGATAGTTTGAACTCGGTCTTGAATCATTCTAAAAATGATATCGAAAGGGTCAATACTTTAAATCTTTTAGCCGATGAATATAAATCCACCGACCCCAAACAAATGGTGGTGTTTGCCGAAAAAGCTTTAACGTTGGCAAAGAAAATTAAATTCAAAATTGCCGAAGGAAATGCCTATCTACATCTTGGTAATAGTTCTATTATTGCTGGAAATTATCAAAAAGCACTAGAATATTTCTCGATGGCACAAATGCTTTTTGAGAATGAATCTTCAGAAGTTCTTGACGTCAAAAAAGGTCTGGCTAAAGCTTATGGAAGCACCGGAATTGTATATTCTGAACAAAGTAATTATGCCCAAGCCCTGAATTATTATCTAAAAGCCGCCCGAATTTATGAAGCGATTAAAGATTTGCCCAAATGTGCTAAAGTTTATAATAATATAGGAATCGTCTATAAATCGGAGTTGGAAGATTTTAAAGCATTGACTTATTTTATTAAAGCACAAAAAATTCAAGAGCAACTGAAAGACCCAAATATCGGAATAACCTACACCAATATTGCCAACGGATATTTGAAACAAAAAGATTTAGAAAAAGCTTTTGATTTTTATACCAAAGCCAAAACCAGTATAGACGCCAACCCCAATCCAAGAGCTTTGGGCGAATGGTTTAACAATATCGGGTTGTTTTATAAAACCAAAAATATTCCTGCCAAAGCCATTCAAAGTTGGCAAATGTCCATTGCTACTTTCAACAGCATTGATGATAAATTTGGCGTTGCCGACACCTATCTTTATTTGAGCCAACTCTATCCGGAGCAACACCAGTTGAAAGACGCTTTTGATAATGCGCAACTGGCTTTGAAATTATCCAAAGAATTGTGCATTTTAGAACAAACCATGCTGGCAGAGGAATTGCTGAGCACTGTTTATGCCGAACAACACAATCCTGCGGCGGCTTTGGAACATTTCAAACGCTACAGCCAAGCCAAAGACAGTTTGACCAATGCTGCAAACATCAGAAAAGGTGTTGAAGCCGAAATGAATTATGAAAACGAAAAGCGCGAAGTGATTCATAAAAAAGAGTTAGAAAAACGAGAATTATTGCTGCAAGAACAATCGAAACAAAGTAAAATTCAGCTGTTTTTTGCAGTTTTATTTGGCTTGTTATTGTTTGGAATTGGGTTTTTAATTTACAGCAGAATTCAATTACGAAAAAACCTAACCTTGCAAAAAGAGTTGGCAGAATATGAACAAAAAGCACTGCATTTGCAGATGAATCCGCATTTTGTTTTCAATTGTTTGGGTTCGATTTCGAGTTTTATTGTCAATAACGGAACAGAATCGGCAATTAAATATTTGGCAAAATTTTCTAAACTGATGCGTCTCACTTTAGAATATTCAAAAGAATCATTGATTCCGATTCATAAAGAGATTGAAAGTTTGCAGAATTATCTTGAACTCGAACAATTGCGGTTCAACAATAAATTTAATTTCAATATCACGAAAGCCGCCGACATTGAAGATGATGTTGCCTTGCCACCATTGTTACTGCAACCCTTTATAGAAAACGCCATTATTCATGGTGTGATTCCGAAAAAAGAACAAGGACAAATTGATGTTCATTTTTCGATAGACGATAAAAACCTCATCTGCACAATTGAGGACAACGGAATTGGTTTTGAAAAATCGAAGCTTATGAAAGAAAACTCAGTAGTGGTGCACAAATCAATGGCGCTAGATATTACGAAAAAACGTTTGCAAATGATAGAATCTGTAACGAATCAAAAAGCAGATTTTAGCATCGAAGAGATAAAAAAGAATAACGAAGTGATAGGTACAAGAGTGATTTTGAGTTTGCCGATTCAGTATTTACAATAGTTTTTAGTGTTTAGTTTTTAGTGTTTAGTTTAAGTTTTTTTGAGCAGTTTTTATGATTGCAGTAAGAATGCTAATGAGTTCAAGACATTTTTTTTTAAATAATGAATAGTCGTAAATAATGAAATTTGAATATTCTAATAGCTCAATCCATTATAAAGTTTCTCTCGCTTCTTTTGAAGAGATTGACATTTTTGCGATAAAATCTTTTTTTGATTGTCCTGCAAGTGCTTCACAAATGTTTGCACCGATTGAGGTCGAAGCTCGAAGAAATTGTTTAGAAAGAACAAACTCTTTATTCTCGGCTAATAATTTATATAAATCAATAGATTGTTTAGCAAAAGCTAATGATTTTGTTTTTACAATACTCTCTTTCATTTTATTTATTATTTATTTTACAAAACTATTATTTATAAACTAAACACTAAAAACTAAACACTAAACACTAAAAACTCAACACTCATAAAATGATCAAAGCAATATTAATAGACGACGACGACAATTTAAGAAACGGCATGAAAGCCTTGCTTTCGCATTATGCGCCGGAGATTAACATTATTGGTGAAGCCGATAGCGTGGCAACAGGCATAAATGCAATAATAAAACATCAGCCACAAGTGGTGTTTCTCGACATTCAACTCCATGACGGAACTGGTTTTGACGTACTAGAACAGCTGGCAGCAAAAAATGGAAACGTAACTTCAAACATCGTTTTCATTACTGCACATGAGCAATATGCCATCAAGGCGTTTCGGTTTAGTGCCTTGGATTTCTTGTTAAAACCTGTCGATCCAGAAGATTTAAAGAAAGTAATTGATAAAATTAAAAACGTTTTAGAAAAAACCGATAACTATGCCCACATCGATTTGTTGCTTGAAAACATCCGCAAGAAAGTAGATAACTTCAAGCGGATTGCGCTCTCAACTTCAGATGGGATTCATCTTTTTGAGATTAACGACATTATTCGATGCGAGAGCGAGGACAATTACACCAAGTTTTATATCAAAAACAACAAACCAGTTTTGATTTCAAAAACCTTAAAAGAATATGACGAATTATTGACCGAGTTTGGTTTTGAGCGTATTCATCAATCACATTTAATCAATTTGGCATACTTAAAATCATATATCAAAAAAGAGGGTGGCTATGTAGTGATGGCAGACAATATTCATTTGCCGATTTCGCAACGAAAGAGAGAACGTTTACAAGAATTATTGGTTGGCGGATTAGGGAAATTGTAGGGAGTAGGTGGTAGGGAGTAGGTGGTAGGGAGAAGGTAGTAGGGAGAAGGTAGTAGGCTCTAGGAAGGAAGAAAGAGGCAAGAAAAAAGAGGCAAGAAGCAAGAAAAAAGAGGCAAGAAGCAAGATGTAATAATTTGTTCTTTGAATAATAAAAATAGTTCTACTTAGAAAGAAAGAAGTTCACGTTAAAAAGAAAGTAGTTCACGTTAAAAAGAAAGAAGTTCAAGTTAAAAAGAAAGTAGTTCATATTAAAAAGAAAGAAGTTCAAGTTAAAAAGAAAGAAGTTCACGTTAAAAAGAAACTAGTTCACGTTAAAAAGAAAGTAATTCATGTTAAAAAGAAACTAGTTCATATTACAAAGAAAGTAGTTTACATTATAAAGAAACTAGTTCACGTTATAAAGAAAGTAGTTCACGTTATAAAGAAAGTAGTTCACGTTATAAAGAAACTAATTGATTAATAAATAATAGATAAAAAGAAAAAAAAAACATGAAACAATTCAAATATAATCAGTGCAAATCTTTGTAATCAGTGGCTAGAAAGATTAGAATAATTCAGAAATCAAAACAAATTCTAATTGAAAAGCCTAGTTTACTC
>CAIXNQ010000125.1 GCA_903920835.1 uncultured Bacteroidota bacterium
ATTTAATATAAATATAACTAATTTTGCACTTTAAAACACATAATTATATGAAATCATCCAAAAATAATATTGATACGGGTAGAATGCTCCAAAATTTTATAACAAAAAATAGATATACAAAAGCTGAATTGGGCAGGAATATTAATCGAAATAGTATTTCTGTTGCTCAATATCTCCAAAATAGTAGTATTCAAACAGGCATTTTGATTGATATATGCTATGGGGTTAACCATAATTTCTTTCAAGATATTGCAAACAAATTGCCTGAATCTTTTTCAATTAATAAAAGTAGTAATGAAAGTAGTGAAAATCTAAAAAACCAATTGATAGAACAACTCCGAGAAGAAAATAAAGTGCTAAGAATTCAAAACGAACTGCTAATTAAAATGAAAGGTTGAGTTATTACGCTATTTAAATTTATTCATTCATTCAAAGCTAGTGGATTAAAAATAAAAAACATTTGAACAAATATATAAAAGTGTAAAAATAAATAATATATTTGCACCCGATTTAAACCAACCTCTGGCGAAAACCGTGAATGTTGCTTTAATACTTAACAAAAAAAATAGATTATCATGGCAGATTTAATGTCATTCGTTAAAAACGAATTGGTTACAAAAAAAGAGTTTCCAACATTTGGAGCTGGAGACACAATTACAGTTTACTATGAAATTAAAGAGGGTGAAAAAACAAGAACCCAGTTCTTTAAAGGTGTAGTAATTCAAAGAAGAGGTTCTGGAAGCACAGAAACTTTTACTATCCGAAAAATGTCGGGTGCAGTAGGAGTAGAGCGTATTTTTCCTGTAAATTTACCAGCTTTACAAAAAATTGAAATCAACAAAACTGGTCATGTTCGTAGAGCTAGAATTTTCTACTTTAGAGAACTTACTGGTAAAAAAGCAAAAATTAAAGACAGAAGAAGATTCTAGTTTTTATATCAATAAAAAAATGTCCCGATTAATTCGGGATTTTTTTTTGTAATCAAACCTCATTTTTACGTATTTGGTAATTATTAAGCTTTATCTTAAGAAATTCGTAAATCAAACGATATAGTTACTCGACAAGCCTATTATTCGTTTTGAATCTTTATATTTGCTAGCAAATTAACAAACAAACAATAGAATATAGTTCTTATGACAAAAATTAAAGTTCTCAATCCCGT
The DNA here is from genome assembly GCA_903920835.1 of uncultured Bacteroidota bacterium. Taxonomy (GTDB): domain Bacteria; phylum Bacteroidota; class Bacteroidia; order Flavobacteriales; family Flavobacteriaceae; genus Flavobacterium. Next base: position 1,163 of record CAIXNQ010000125.1, read on the forward strand.
TGTAGAATTAGACGGTGACGAAATGACCCGAATTATATGGTCATTCATTAAAGAAAAATTAATTCTTCCGTATCTTGAATTAGATATAAAATATTTCGATTTAGGCATCGAAAGCAGAGAAGCTACCAAAGACCAAATCACGATAGATTCCGCAGAGGCAATCACAAAATATAATGTTGGAATAAAATGTGCCACTATCACCCCAGACGAAGAGCGTGTTAAAGAGTTTAATCTTTCTAAAATGTGGAAATCTCCAAACGGAACCATTAGAAATATTGTAGGAGGTACCGTTTTTCGTGAACCAATTATAATGAGTAATGTTCCTAGATATGTTCAAGGTTGGACAAAACCAATTGTTATTGGGCGTCATGCTTTTGGAGATCAGTATAAGGCAACCGATACCGTAATTAAAGGAAAAGGAACTTTAACAATGAGTTTTACTAACGAAGCTGGAGAAACTCAAACATGGCAAGTTTACGATTTTAAAGGAGATGGTGTCGCAATGTCGATGTATAACACCGACGAAAGTATTTATGGTTTTGCTCATTCTTCATTTCAAATGGCATTGACCAAAAAATGGCCGCTGTATCTTTCAACAAAAAACACAATTCTAAAAGCTTATGATGGTCGGTTCAAAGATATTTTTGAGGAAGTTTATCAACAACATTACAAAACCGATTTTGATCAAGCAGGAATTATCTATGAACATCGATTAATTGATGACATGGTGGCTTCGTGCATGAAATGGAACGGAGGTTTTGTTTGGGCATGCAAAAACTATGATGGTGACGTACAGTCCGACACAGTGGCACAAGGTTTTGGCTCCTTGGGACTAATGACTTCTGTATTGGTAACTCCAGACGGAAAAACTGTAGAGGCAGAAGCGGCTCACGGAACAGTAACCAGACATTATCGCGAACATCAAAAAGGAAGAGCAACTTCAACCAACCCGATTGCTTCGATTTTTGCTTGGACAAGAGGTCTTGAACACAGAGGAAAACTTGACAATAATCAAGAACTAATTAATTTTTGTCACACTTTAGAACAAGTTTGCATCGATACTGTTGAAAGCGGGAAAATGACAAAAGATCTTGCAATGCTAGTAAAAACAGAAGGCTTAACAAGTGCGGATTATTTAACTACCGAAGACTTTCTTGCTGCCATCAAAGAAAATTTAGATAATAAATTGAATTAATAATTTCTACAAATTAATAAGGTATAACAAAATTTTATTTGTTATACCTTTTTTTATGCTCAAAATAATCAATATGATTGTGATTTAAAATTCCGTATGAACTCTCAAAGCAAAAAACTGAACTGGTCCTCGGTCTTTGTTATAACCAGGATTGATAGCAAATTGATAATCGGGTGAAATTGTATAATTTGAATGCGGTACTGCAAAGGAATAAAATGCTTCTAGAATTTGTTCTGTACCGTAGTTTAAATTTCCATCGCCAATCATAAATCCATTTCCGCCCAAACGTTGGTATTCTTGGTGCGGTTTAGAAAGTCCGTTGGCTACAATTGCTATTCCAGCAAAATCATTCTTTTGATTCCAATTTTTACCGTTTATACTGAATCCCAATGAAGCAGATTGGTCAATTTCTGTAAATGCCCACGTTTCATTTTTCCCATCATTATAACTGATGCGACTAAACATTCCCCAACTATCTCCATGACAATATTCTACGTTTAAACCTAAACCATACTTTGTTCTTCCTTCTGCTCTAGCATCATAAATGTCGGGCGTTGCTGTTGTATAAGTTGAATTGATTAATTCATAACTTCCCATGCGAGCAACGTTTCTGTAGGCAAGTAATTTAAGGTTAATGATACTTTTGTTTTTCAGAGAAAATTTCTTTTCTAATTCTAAATTAACAGCGTTTGACTTGTCAAAGCTAAACTCCACATTTGGACCATTTGCATTAGTCGGTAGAGCAGACAAACTTCCTCTTATTTGCCAAGAATTAAATTGATAATTTAAGTAAATTCCATCTGTATATCCTCTAGTATTTGCAGCATAATCCCAAGCACCGTGGGTCATCAAAGACCAATTTAGAAATTGTGTTCTAGGATCATGTGAATAAGTACTTGCATCAAAATAATCTGATAAACCAAATTTTCCAGCAACTATTTGAAGCGATTTGGTTTTGCTTATTTCAAAATTTTGTTCAATGAGTAAACGTGCTAAATAAACTACTGGCTTTGCATCTCCAATTCTGAAAGTTTCTCCATTCGGAAATCCACCTAAACCTTTGGCTTGAGAAACTCCTTCTCCGCCCGACATTTCAGGATTAAAAGTAAAAGTAGCGCCTTTCCATAGCGGAACATCCAAAAACAAAGTTGAAGTTAGCGAAAGTGCTCTTTCTTCATAAGGATGTAAACTATTATCCCCAGTATAATCAGCTTTAAACCCTTGATGGTATTGATAAATTGAAGTTGTTTGATATTTTAAAGAATAACTAGGAATGGAATCTTTTTTTTGAGCATTAACTGA
>CAIXNQ010000126.1 GCA_903920835.1 uncultured Bacteroidota bacterium
CTTTGGGTTCGTTTTGAAACGCTTCTTCTATAAATCGTTTTCTGTCTTCTAGTGAAAACATATATTTTTTGTCGGCATTGATTCCGATAGCAACAATCACTTCGTCAAATAACGAAATGCCTCTTTTGATAATATCAAAATGTCCGTTGGTGATGGGGTCAAATGATCCCGGAAATATGGCTTTTTTCATAGAACTTTTCATGTAATTACTTTTTAGCCAAAGCCAATTCTATGGCATTTGAAAACAAATTTTCTAGCGATATTCCAGCTTCTTTGGCTTGTTGTGGCAGCAAACTTTCGGTGGTTAATCCCGGAATGGTGTTGACTTCTAACAAATAGGGTTCGTCAGCAACAAAAATATATTCGCTTCTTGAGAAACCTGTCATTTGCAAAATTTCATATACTTTTTGCGCCACTGCCGATACTTTTGCAGTTTGTTCAGGCGTGATTCTTGCTGGAGTTATCTCTTTTGATTTGCCCAAATATTTGGCTTCATAATCAAAGAAATCATTTTCTGAAACAATTTCGGTAATGGGCAAAACGGTAATTTTTCCTTGATAATTAATCACGCCAACAGAAACTTCGGTACCATCAAGAAAACTTTCTATGATCACTTCGTGGTCTTCTTTATAGGCAATCGCTATAGCTTCTGGAAGTTCTGCTTCTGATTTTACTTTAGATATCCCGAAACTCGAACCCGATTTATTTGGTTTCACAAAGCAGGGCAAACCAACTTTATTGATAATTTCTTTAGTATTGATTACATCGCCTTTGTTGAGGTAAAAAGAGGTTGCCGTCTTGATTCCATAAGGTTTCAAAACCGAAAGTAAATCTCTTTTATTAAATGTCAACGCCGCTTGATAATAGGAACAGGAAGTTTGTGGCAGGTCAATCAATTCAAAATAGGCTTGCATCAATCCATCTTCGCCCGGAGTGCCGTGAATGGCATTGAAGACACAATCGAATTTGATTTTATTTCCATTAACTGTGGTCGAAAAATCATTTTTATCAATGGCAAACTCGTTTTCAGTTTCATCAACATAAACCCATTTGTCTTTAAAAATATGAACTTTATAAGGAATATATTTGGTTTTGTCAAGGTTGTTAAACACCACGTTGCCACTAACGAGCGAGATTTTATATTCGCTAGAATAGCCCCCCATGATTATCGCTATATGCTTCATAAATTGAATTTATTTGTTGTAATTATTGGTTTCAAATATAAATTAAAATCATGTAAAATTAGACTTTTTATTATTTTGAGAATTAGTTTTTGCTACGAAATCACGAATTATATAAAACGGTTTAAGACCAAATGAAACTTAATATCATAATGGTTTTAGATTTTAATTGGTATTCTTCTAATCAAAACCACCGCAAATTATGCAAGAACATTATATATTTGCGTGAAATTATTATAAAGATGAGTTTACAGAACTATTTAAAAAGTCGCGTGTTTGCTATTCAAGTAGCAGCTGCACTGGCAATATTGGGAGTACTTGGTTTTTTATTCATGCA
>CAIXNQ010000127.1 GCA_903920835.1 uncultured Bacteroidota bacterium
ATGAAGCAATACGTTCACTTTATAAACATAAATCATTCGGTGAAATCAGCAAGAAATGGGCAGATAAAGTTACTGAAATTAAAGAATTCATTGCAACATTTAATATCTTAAAATTAATTATAGTGCATTTTCTATTGTTTATTTGACTAAAAAAATGAAAATTTCAATTGTAAATTGATAATTAAATGAACTTAAAAGCTAATAAAGACAACAACCTTCAATATTAAAATTATTGTTGATCGATGAAATACATATATTACCAAGGGTTAAATTTGCTATTCGTAATCTTCTTACAAACAAAATTTAACCTTTAAGAGATTAGATCCGTTAAGAGCAAAATATTAGTAATCAAAATCAATTCAGCCACCTTTTGTCGTCTCTTAGGGACTATGGATGTTGAGTTTTAGCTTTTGTACAATTTTAATCAGACAATATTGAATTAAAATTATATGATTGCAGTTTTCAAATTTAACATTGAATAAAAAACTCCAAAAACAATTCAGATAAAAATTATAAAATTAACATCGATTGTTAATAACTTAATGAGTATATAGCATAATTATAGAAAAAAATTACAAGTCTTTTTATACATTTGCCTGTTATACAAAAAAACACTTTTTTAGAATAAAAATATGAGCGAAGAAGTCAAAAAGAACAATTATTCAGCAGATAGTATTCAAGCCTTAGAAGGTATGGAGCATGTTAGAATGCGTCCGTCAATGTATATAGGAGATGTAGGTGTTCGAGGTTTGCACCATTTAGTTTATGAAGTTGTCGATAACTCTATTGACGAAGCTATGGGCGGACATTGCGACACTATTGGAGTAGCAATCAACGAAGACGGTTCAGTTACTGTTGAAGATAATGGTCGAGGGATTCCGGTTGATTTACATAAAAAAGAAGGGGTTTCGGCACTTGAAGTTGTAATGACAAAAATAGGTGCTGGAGGAAAATTCGATAAAGATTCTTATAAAGTTTCTGGAGGTCTTCACGGAGTTGGGGTTTCTGTTGTAAATGCGCTTTCAAGACACATGAAGTCAACCGTTTTTAGAGACGGTAAAATCTACGAACAAGAATATGAACGCGGAAAATCGATGTATCCTGTTAAGCAAGTTGGCGAAACTACCAAGCGTGGAACCATGCAGACTTTTTATCCAGACGATCAAATTTTTACCCAAACAATAGAGTTTTCATTTGAAACTTTGTCGGCAAGAATGCGCGAACTTTCCTTTTTGAACAAAGGAATTACAATAACTTTTACAGACAAAAGACAAAAAGACGACAAGGGCGAATTCATCAAAGAAGTTTTTCATTCTGACGAAGGTTTGAAAGAGTATATTCGTTATCTTGATGGCAATCGTGAGCCTATAATTTCTCACGTAATTTCAATGGACAACGAAAAAGGAGAAATTCCTGTTGAAGTAGCATTGATTTACAACACCAGTTATTCTGAAAATATATTTTCTTACGTAAATAATATCAACACTCACGAAGGCGGAACGCATCTTCAAGGGTTTAGAACTGGATTGACACGTTCATTAAAAAAATATGCCGATGCTTCGGGCATGTTAGAAAAATTAAAGTTTGAAATTTCTGGAGACGATTTCCGAGAAGGTTTGACAGCAATTATCTCGGTTAAAGTTGCAGAACCACAATTTGAAGGTCAAACCAAAACAAAACTCGGAAACAGAGAAGTTGTTTCCCCAGTTAGTCAAGCCGTGAGCGAAATGATTGAAAATTATTTGGAAGAAAATCCAAACGATGCTCGAATCATTGTTCAAAAAGTAATATTAGCTGCCCAAGCCCGACACGCTGCCAAAAAAGCGCGTGAAATGGTGCAAAGAAAAACTGTTCTTGGCGGAGGCGGATTGCCAGGAAAACTGTCTGACTGTTCTGAGCAAGACCCACAAAAATGTGAAATATTCTTCGTTGAGGGAGATTCGGCGGGTGGAACAGCAAAACAAGGAAGAGATCGAAATTTTCAAGCCATTATGCCTTTGCGAGGAAAAATATTGAACGTTGAAAAAGCAATGCCTCATAAGGTTTTTGAAAACGAAGAAATCAGAAATATTTTTACAGCACTTGGTGTCACAATCGGAACAGCCGAAGACAGCAAGGCTTTGAATATAGAAAAACTTCGATACCATAAAGTAGTCATCATGTGTGATGCCGATGTCGATGGAAGTCATATTGCTACCTTAATATTAACTTTCTTTTTCCGATTCATGCGTGAATTGGTTGAAAATGGTTATGTCTATATCGCTACGCCTCCTTTATATTTAGTAAAAAAAGGAAACAAAAAAGAATATGCTTGGAATGATGATCAACGAGACATGGCAAATATGAATATGGGTGGAAGCGCAACCATTCAACGATATAAAGGTCTTGGAGAAATGAATGCAGAGCAATTGTGGGAAACAACCATGAATCCAAATTTTAGAACACTCAGACAAGTAAATATTCAAAGTCTAGCCGAAGCAGATCAAGTATTTTCAATGCTGATGGGAGATGAAGTGCCACCAAGAAGAGAATTTATTGAAAAAAATGCTGTTTATGCTAAAATCGATGCCTAGAGATTTAAAGAAAATTTATGCAGTTATATTTTTATTGATTAGCAACTTTAGTTTTTCTCAAGTTGTAGGTCTTGAAGATTTCTTAGATGATGCTATTTTTTTCTCAAATAAATTCATAACTCCTGCAACAGATGCTGCTGTTTATCAACAATCATCTAACTGGATGAATACTCCAAAAAAGAAAAAACTTTGGGCTGTTTCAATAAGTGTTCATGCCAATATGTTTTTTGTTCCTAATTCTGACAGGTCTTTCGTTTTAAACAATTCTGATTTGAAATTTTTTAAACTAAAAGATGGGTCTAGTTCTGCTAGTGTCCCAACAGCAATGGGGTCAATTAGTCACACAAAATTAACTGGAGATTTAATAGTTTTTGGAAGCCCAAGTACCGTCGAGATTTGGACACCTGACGGAATTAGTGAGGATGTTGTCACCTATCCTTACCTTCAAGGCGGATTAGGTTTGTGGAAAGGAACAGAATTAATTGCGAAATACTCCACTAAAGTTAATCTTAAATCTGGGAGATATCAAGTTTATGGTTTTGGGGTAAAACACAGTTTGAGCCAATATTTTAAATCACTAGAAACTAAAAAAATCAATATTGCTTCATTAATTGCTTATTCAAATGAAGATTTATCATTTAATTTTTTAGATGTAACAACACCTCTAGGAACATTAGGATTAAACGAAATAAGAGGTTTGGTAGATACTTATCAATTTCAATTAAGCGGTTCAAAAGAATGGAAAAGGTTTGAATTTATGGCAAGCGCAATTGTTAACAAAAGTGATTTTAAATACAGCATGACTGGACCACAAGGAACAATTCCATTGAATGTTCAAGATATCGTAAGTAATAGATTGAAAGAAATAAATAAGTCAAAATATAACTTTATGGGCGAAGTCTCTTGTCGCTATCAAATTATAAATAAAACTTTTTTACAATCGACCATTGCTTTTGGGAAATTTGTCAACTCAAACGTCTCGGTTCAGTACGAATTTTAATTAATTAACAAACATAAATAAACAAATAAAATGAAAGTTACAATAGTAGGCGCAGGGAATGTAGGTGCCACATGTGCTGATGTAATTTCTTACAGAGGAATTGCGAGCGAAGTAGTGTTGTTAGACATCAAAGAAGGTTTTGCGGAAGGTAAAGCACTTGATATTATGCAATGTGCTACAAACACAGGATTCAATACAAAAGTTTCTGGTGTGACAAATGATTATTCAAAAACAGCAGGAAGTAATGTAGTTGTTGTAACCTCTGGAATCCCAAGAAAACCTGGAATGACAAGAGAAGAACTTATCGGCATTAATGCAGGAATTGTAAAAACAGTTGTCGATAATGTATTGGTTCATTCTCCAGAAGCAATAATTGTTATTGTTTCAAATCCAATGGATACTATGACCTATCTTGCATTAAAAGCAACAGGTTTACCAAAAAACAGAATTATAGGAATGGGTGGTGCGCTTGATAGTTCACGCTTCAAGACCTATTTATCAAAAGCACTTAACAAGCCAGCAAATGACATTTCTGCAATGGTTATTGGCGGTCACGGTGATACAACTATGATTCCATTAACTAGATTGGCTTCATATAATGGTATTCCTGTATCTCAATTTCTTACGCAAGAAGAATTAGATAAGGTAGCTGCCGACACCATGGTTGGTGGAGCAACATTAACTGCACTTCTTGGAACATCGGCTTGGTATGCACCTGGAGCTTCTGTAGCTTATCTTGTTGATAGCATTTTGAACGACCAAAAGAAAATGATTGCTTGCTCAGTTTTCCTAGAAGGAGAATATGGACAAAATAATATTTGTATAGGAGTTCCTTGCATAATTGGTAAAAACGGAATCGAAGAAATTATCGACATCAAATTAAACGACAAAGAAAAAGAGTTATTCTCAAAAAGTGCAGATGCAGTAAGAAGCATGAATGACGCTTTGAATACAATCTTAGGATAATTAAAAACGATTAACTAAAAAGACTGCTGAATGGCAGTCTTTTTTTTGAGATTAATTAACAAATAAATTGGTTAATCTTGTGGTTAATTATATATTTGCACGTTTCAAAAAAAATGGAAATGACTATCTTTTTTTATTTTTAATAAAAATAGTTAGTTATTTTTATATTTTTAACTTTGAAAAGCAATTAATCAAACAAAAAATAATTAATTTTTAAGTAATGCAAAACAAAGGACTTATTAAATTTTTCGCAATTCTATTTGCATTGGTAAGTATTTACCAACTTTCTTTCA